>CAZEHU010000221.1:0-5768 GCA_964511605.1 uncultured Myxococcales bacterium | reverse complement strand
GGAACGGCGACCTCCGCTACAGCCACATCTGGCTCGTCGCGGAGCCCACGCGGGTGGGCCTCCTGGGCTACGGGCCGAGCGCCGCGGACCCACTCACCGGAGAGGTCTTCGCGGCCGACGCTTACGTCTACGGCGCCGCTGTCACCGAGTTCGCCGCCTGGGGCCGCGACATCATCGACCTCATCAACGGCCGCATCCAACCGGAGGAGCTGGCCCTCGGGGAGCACATCAAGTCCTACCTCGCCCAGCTCAAGCAGGGAGGCGCTCCCTCCTCGGCCAAGTCCCTCGAGACCTACCGCGAGTTCGCCCACACCCACGGCAGCGCGCCGAAGCCGGACAAGGACGCTGGCCCCGGTGGTGGCGGCTCGAAAGCGACGGCCGGCAAGAAGCGGGCGCCCAAGCCCCGCGGGCAGTCCGCCCTCAAGATGAAAGGGATCGAGAAGCTCAAGCGCCCGGCCGGCTGGTCGACCGCCCGGCTCAAACAGGTCAAGGGCACCGCCATCGAGGACCTGTTGGCCGGCGACCCCGCCATCATCGGCATGAAAGGCAAGGGCGCCCTGAACCCGAATACCCCCATCGGCAGCCTGCCGCCCGGCCTCAAAGGCAAGCTCTCGCCTGTCCACTGGGCCAGCATCGGGCCGACAGCCTGGCGCGCATGCGCGGCTTCGCGAAGCGCAACATGATGATGGCGACCTTCTTCGACGATGCGGTCGCCGGCCTGGCCCTCGACATGAAGGATACCTCCCCCGGGAGCATCCTCGAGACCCTCGAGGCCGAGGTCTTCAGCTCCACCGCCGAGCACGAGGTGGGCCACACCCTGGGCCTGCGCCACAACTTCGAGGGGACCAGCGACGCGCTGAACTACCACCCGGAGTATTGGGAGCTGATGTGCCCGGACGACACCCTCTTCGAGGACGGCACCTTCGAGTGCTTCCCCGAGCCGATGAAGCCTATGACCAAAGCGCAGCGCGACGGCAAGATGCGCCACTACCAATACAGCTCGATCATGGACTACGCGGGCCGCTTCAATACGGACACCGCGGGCCTGGGGCTGTACGACGAGGCCGCGATCCGCTTCGGCTACGGCCAGCTCGTCGACGTCTTCGACTTCGAGGACGTGGACGGCGATCCGGTCGAGCAGAGACCCTTCGAGCCCATGACCGATATCTACGGCGGGGATGGCGCCTTCTTCCAGGACTTCAGCTTCAGCGAGGTGGTGCGCTTCTGGCGGCACCACACCTCGATTCCCTACATGTTCTGGCGTCGCGACGACATCAGCGAGGGCCGCCGCCCCATCCCCTACACGCCAGAGAGCGCGGCGCTCATGGGCCTCGACGCCGGGGACAGCTTCCTCGCCCAGGAGACGGGAGACGCACCCTACGCAGCCTACGAGGTCCCCTACCGCTTCTGCTCGGACGAGTACGACTTCGGCACCCCCACCTGCAACGCCTTCGATACAGGCGCGGACGCCTGGGAGATCACCCAGGACGTGATCGAGCGCTGGCGCAACTACTACTGGTTCAACAACTTCAAGCGCGACCAGGTGTTCTTCGACGAGTGGGACTACATGGACTCGATCTGGTGGCGCTACCTCGCGTTCGTGAAGATGCTCCACGACCACTGGGTCTTCGGCCAGTGGTTCGACGCGGATACCTGGGAGTTCGTGATCCGCGAGTACGCGGACATCAACCAGGTCGAGGACCTGCCCTGGATGGAGGCCATCGACGGCGGCCTGCCCGCGACCGCCGCCGCCCGCGACGGCTTCGCTTTCCTCCAGGAGATCATCGCAGTGCCGGCGCCCGGCGCCTACTGGTACGACCCGGACGAAGGCTACTACTGGCCTTTCGATACCGAAGGGGCCCCCGCCTGCCCGGAGGGCGAGACCTCGGCGACCAGCGACGAGTTCTGCTCGGACGTGAACGTAGGCCTCGGCACCGGCCGCTGGTTCGACAGCGTCTACGACTTCGAGAGCGGCTACTACTTCTACGAGCGCCTGAAGTGGGTAGGCAGCTTCTACGACAAGATCCTCGCCCTCGAGGCGATGGCCAGCCCCGACAGCTACTTCCTCGGCATCGACACCGCCGGCAACATCGAGCAGTGGGCGATCTCGATGAACGTCACCTTCCCCAAGGAGATCCAGCGCCTCTTCAGCGGCCTCGCCGCCGACCGCTTCGACATGTTCGGGGGCAGCTTCTCGGACGATGGCGAGTACGCCCCGCCCGATCCCTTCGACCTGTCCGGCGCCCCCGAGCTCCTCGACCCGGACAACGCCCCGGTCGACAGCCAGACCAGCTTCACGGTCCAGCTCTACGCCCTCTGGTGGGGCATGGCCTGGCTCAACGCCAACTACGACAATACCTTCAACGACTTCGCCAAGATCTGGCTCGCCGGCTCTGGAGAGGGATTCACCCCCGACGTCGCAGACCCCGACGACGTGATCGAATTCCACGATCCCTTCAACAACCGCACCTACATCACGATCCGGCCGCCGGCCCTCGTACCCGCGGTCGATATCGATGGGGATGGAGATCCCGACGGAGATCCCACCGCGGAGTTCGTCGGCGCCGGCGCCACGATGCTCGACGAGGCCCAGCGCTGGCTCGACACCTGGGGCGCCCACGAGGCCCTGCTCGACGACCCCGATCCCGACGTGGCCGCCACCTACGATCCCGACAAGGCCGAGTACTACCGCTGGCGGGTCGAGAACGTCATCGAGAACGTCGAGGTGGTCCGCGGACTCTACGACCTGTACGGCTACCTCTACTTCTAGGAGCGCCCCGACGATGCAGCGCTCCCTTGCCGCCGCGGCCCCCACGGCGGGCTTCCTCGTGGCCTGCAGCAGCGCGCCCGATCCGCTCGCCCCGACCCGCCCTCGCGTCGAGCGGCGGAGCTCCGCCGCGCACTCGAAGGACGCCAGCTCCGGGATGCGGTCCTCGAGATCCGGGAGGAGCGCCCCCGGTGAGGAGCATCGTGCTCGACACCTCTGCTGTCGTCAGACTCTACGTGCCCGATGGCCCCCTGCCCGATGGCCTCGAGGAGGGCGTGGACGCTGCCTGGCGGTCGGAGGCCATCCTCCTCGCCCCCGAGCTGCTCCTCGCCGAGCTGGGCCAGGTGCTCTGGAACAAGGAGCGCCGCGGGGAGATCGCGGAGGCCGAGGCCGACCAGATCCACGACGAGGCGCTCGACTTGCCCATCGACCTGGTCGGGCATCGAGAGCTGCTCGCCGACGCACGAGCGCTGGCGCGGCTTCGAGACCTCACCGTCTACGACGGTCTCTTCCTCGCCCTGGCCATCGCTCGCGGAGCCGAGCTGATCACCGCGGATGGGACCCTCGAGTCGGCGTACACCGCGATCCGGTAGCCGCCCTCCGCTCGAGGTGCACGGACCGCCCAGCCCGCTCCCCCTGCGCCCTCTCCCTGCCTTGCTCTCGCTCGTCCCTGCCTTGCTCTCGCTCGTCATCGCGTGGCTCTGTGGCCCGGGCTGACCGCCGGCGCCCCCGCGGAGTACACTGCCCCAATGGACGTCGGAGCGCTTGTGGGCGGACGCTTCCGTCTGCTCGCCCGAGCGGGCGACGGCGGCATGGGCGTCGTCTTCCGTGGCCACGACGAGGCGACGGGCCACGCGGTCGCGGTCAAGCTCCTCAAGTCTCCGACGCCCCTCGTCGCGCGCCGCTTCGTGCAGGAGGCCGCGACCCTCGAGATGCTCGAGCACCCCGGCATCGTCCGCCACGTCGCCCACGGCCGCACCCTCGACGGCGACGGACCGGGCGCCACGGCCTCCAGCGCCCTGTACCTCGCTATGGAGTGGCTCGAGGGCCACGACCTGTCCCGCGAGCTCGACCGCGGTGTGCTCGACCTGAGCGTGGCCCTCGACACCGCGCGCCAGGTGGCGGAGGCCCTCGGGGCCGCCCACGCCGCCGGCGTCGTGCACCGAGACGTGAAGCCCTCGAACCTCTTCCTCGTCCGTGGCGACCTCGGCCACATCAAGCTCGTGGACTTCGGCATCGCCCGGGTCCCGGAGCGCGGTGACCTCACCGGCACCGGCATGGCGGTGGGCACACCAGGCTACATGGCACCGGAGCAAGCGCGCGGCGCGCGCGATGTGGGCCCGCCGGCGGACATCTGGGCCCTCGGAGCCGTGCTCTTCGAGATGCTCACCGGCCACCCGCCCATCCGCGGCGCAACCCCCCTCGCCGTGATGATGAAGACCGTGCTCGAGCACGCCCCCTCCCTCTCCTCCCGGCGGGCCGACCTGCCCCTGGCGGTCGACCTCCTCGCACAGCGGCTGCTCGCCAGGAGGCCCCGCGCCCGGCCCGCCGATGGCCGCGCTGCCGCTCGCCTCATCACGCGCACGGAGTCGAGCGCGGTCGAGCTGCACCGCCAGGAGGCCCCGAAGGGCATCACCCGAGGCGAGCGCCGCATCCTCACCATCGTGGTGTGTCGCCCGCCGGCCGGCTCGACGCCGCTCCCTCGCGGACCGCGCGAGGAGGGCCCGACCCTGGTGGACGTGGGCCTCCACACCTGGAGCGCCCTCTCCCCCCTCATCGAGGAGGCGGGCGGACGCCTCGAGCGCCTGGTGGACGGCACCCTGCTCATCCCCTGCGATGCGGATCAGCATCCCGCGGACGCCGCGCGCCTCGCCGCCACCTGCGCCCTCGTCCTCCACGGCCACCTGCCCCAGGCTACGCTCGTCGTCACCACCGGCCACGGCAGCGTCGGCGACGTGATCCCCGTCGGGGAGGTCATCGAGGCGGCGGCCCGCACCTTGGAGTCCGCACCCTCTGGCGCGATCCTCCTCGACCGCCCCAGCGCCGCCCTCGTCGAGGATCGCTTCCGGGTCGTGCGCCTCGCCGGCCAGCGCTTCCTGGTGGCCCGGCGCGACGCGGCGCGACCCTGGGTCCGGACCTTCGGCGGGCGGGCCATGCCCTTCGTGGGGCGGCGCCGGGAGCGCAGTCAGATCACTGCCCTCTTCGACTCCTGCGTCGAGGAGAGCGCGGCGGGGGCCCTCGTGCTCACGGCGCCCCCTGGCTTGGGCAAGACGCGGCTGAGGGCGGAGGCCACCGAGGCGATCAGCGAGGCCCATGAGGACCTCACGGTCCTCTTCGCCGCGGCCGATCCCCGCGACGCCGGTCGACCCCTCTCGCTCCTCGCCCGCGCCTTGTCGCGCTGGGTCGATGAGCGGGCCGCGGGGGCCGGCAGCGCCCAGCTCGAGTCCGCGGCCCACGACCTCCTCGGCCCTGACGCCGCCTGGGCGTTGGCCCCCCTCGCCGAGCTGCTGGAGGTGGGGGAGGCAGCGGGCGCCAGCGCCCCCACCGACGCTCCCTTGCAAGCCGAGCGCCTGCGGGCCGCGTGCCTCGCATGGCTCGAGCGTGTGAGCGCAGACGGAGCCACGCTGCTCGTCCTCGACGACCTCCAGTGGGCCGACCCCGTCAGCATCGCCGTGCTCGACGAGCTGCTCGGCCGTCACGGCGAGCGTCCGCTCCTCCTGCTCGCTGCAGCACGACCCGAGGTGCGGGAGCGCTTCCCGGATCTGTGGCGGGATCGAGCAGCGGTGGAGATCAAGCTGAGGCCGCTGTCCGATGGGGCGGCCGCGGAGGCGGTCGAGGCCGTGCTCGACCCGGCCGATGCGGGCACCGCCGCCGCCGAGGCGAGGGAGGTCTGGATCCGCCAGGCGGGGGGCAACCCCTTCTTCCTCGAGGAGCTCTTGCGCGCTGGGGCGGATCCCGCGACCCGCGGTCTACCGGCCACGGTCCTCGGGGCCGCGGAGCT
>CAZEHU010000220.1:0-5788 GCA_964511605.1 uncultured Myxococcales bacterium | reverse complement strand
AGGGCCGCCGCCAAGCGGCTGGCCCGCTGGCCGATCGAACCTTCCTCCCTCCGGGCGCAGGTGCCGATGGGGTGGCGGAGGGGGTAGCATGCGCGCCGCAGCCAGCGGAAGGAGAGTTGTCATGGTCCGGTCCCCTCGTCCGGGGCGCGCCCGCGCCCGCGCCTCGCTCGCCCTCATCGGTGCCCTCCTGGCGGTGAGCCTGTCGGGCTGCGGGGCCCTCGGCCCCCTCGGCGCCGAGCTCGCGAAGTACGCCCCCAAGGTCTCCTTCAAGAAGCTGAAGCTGCGCTCCATCGACTGGAAGAAGCTGGGGGTGGACTTCGTCTTCACCCTCGACAACCCGCACCCTGTCGGGCTCGCCCTCGATCGCTTCTCCTGGGGCCTCGACCTGAAGGGCAAGGCGCTGGCGAAAGGTACCCAGGACAAGGGCTTGAAGCTGAAGCCGAAGTCCAAGTCCCCCCTCGTCCTGCCCGTCGACCTCACCTTCACCCAGATCTACGACACCCTCACGTCCCTCAGCGGCAAGGACGAGGTGCCCTACACCCTGAAGGGCTCGATGGGCTTCGACACCCCCCTCGGCCCCGTGGACGTGCCGGTGAAGAAGAAGGGCACCCTGCCGCTGCTCCACAAGCCCACCATCAGCCTGAAGGCCGCTCGGGTGACCTCCCTGGACATCCTGAAGGGCAAAGCGGGCTTCGAGGTGGACCTCGGCATCGCCAACCCCAAGGGCGGCTCCACCCTCGCGTTCACCGATCTGGACTACGGGGTGAAGCTCGGCGGCAAGAAGGTCGCCAGCGGCCTGGTGAAGAAGGCCAAGGAGGTGCCTGCCTCGGGGAGCCGCACCCTGACCCTGCCGGTCAAGCTGAACCTCGGCGCCCTCGGCCAATCCCTCATCGACGCCCTCACCAAGAAGAAGAGCGTGGAGGTGGGCTTCGACGCCAAGGTGGACGTGGGCACCACCATCGGCAAGGTCCCCCTGAGCGTCTCCCGCAAGAAGGTCCTGAAGCTGAAGTAGGGCCGCAGCGGTCCTACCCTCCCGGCAGGCCCGGGGGTAGACTTCCCCCCATGCCCCTGTTCAAGCGCAAGCCCGCCGACCTGCTCGCGAAGCTCGAGTCCCAAGAGGACACCGGCAACCGCACGCCGGAGTCCATCGCGGAGATCCTGCCGCCCCTCGAGCCCGTCATCGATCAGCGGGTGCGTGATCCGGCCCGCGCCGGCCTCCAGACCACCGCGGGGCTGTCCAGCGGTCGGGGCTGGGTCCGGGCCGATCCCCTCGAGGTCAGCTCCCAGCACATCACCCTCCTCCTGTACGGGCCGCCTCCCTCCGAGGAGGACCTGCACATCGCCCTGAAGGACGCTCGCTTCCCGGGCCTCACGCTGCACCTCCGAGGGCACTCGCTCCTCAGCCGCCGCGAGAGCGACGCCTCGCGTCTCGAGCTCCGACCCCAGGTCCTCGCCTCTATCGGGCCGCACCGTTCGCCCCTCGAGCGCTTCCTCCGCGAGGTGATGGGTATCCGCCAACCGGAGGAGGAGCGCTTCGCTCAGCGCGACGATGCCTGGTGGTATCGCCTCGAAGAGGCGTGAGCTCCCCGGCACTCAGGGGGCTGCCGCCATGACCGACGTGGGGGCTATCATCCTGGCCGCGGGGCGGGGGCGGAGGCTGAAGCGAGGGCCGAAGGCGTTCGTCCGGCTCGCCGAGGGAGATACGCTCCTCGAGCGAGCCTGTGCCACGCTGCGAGGTGGCGGCGTGCGGCGCCTGGTCGCCGTGCTGCCGCCCGGACCCGATCCAGCGCCCCTCCCTCCCCGCGTCCGCATCGTCCGCAACCCGGACTCCGGGAGTGGGCCGCTGGAGTCGGCGCGGCTCGGGCTCGCCGCCCTCGGGGAGGTTGCGGTCGTCCTGCTCTACCCGGTCGATCACCCCGACGTGGAGGACCGAGACGTGGCGGCGCTCGTCGAGGCTGCAAGGCACGTCGATTCGGAGACCGCGCGAGTCGTCCCCGTACACGCCGGGCGCAGCGGCCACCCCGTGGCAGTGGTCGGACCAGGGCTCGGGGCCCTGCGCGCGAAGGGCGGCTCCCACCTGCGGGAGGTCCTCCGGGCCGCGGGCTCGACGGTCCATGTGCCGGTGGGCGGCCCGGGGATCCTGCGCAACGTCAATACGGAGCGAGATCTGCACGAGTAGCCTCGCGCGCCCGGGCCCACTTGCCAGCGGAGCGCGAGGGGGCGACCCTCCCGGTCATGGAGATCACGCTCGACGTCAACGGCACAGCGCGCACCGTGTCTATCGAGGAGGGCGAGAGCCTGCTCGAGACCCTCCGCAACCGCTGCGACATCCTCTCGACCAAGGACGGCTGCCAGCCCCAGGGACAGTGCGGATGCTGCCTGGCGCTGGTGGACGGCAAGCCCAAGGTCACCTGCGCCCAGAAAGCCAAGAAGGCCGATGGGGCGAGCATCGTGACCCTCGAGGGCATCGGCGCCGAGGAGCGAGACCTCATCGCCCGCTCCTTCGTCGCGGCAGCGGGGCTCCAATGTGGCTTCTGCATCCCCGGCTTCGCGCTGAGGGCGAAGGCGATCGTCGACAAGAACCCGAGCCCGACCCGCGAGGAGATCGCCAAGGGCATCGACGTGCACCTCTGCCGGTGCACCGGCTACGTGAAGATCATCGACGCGATCGAGCTCTACGCGAAGGCACGGCGCGGGGAGGGCATGCCGGCGCCCCTCGAGGACGGCGGGGTCGGCGCGCCCCTCGCTCGCTACCGCGGCCTCGACCTCGCGATGGGCGACCGCCCCTATACGGACGACCTGAGGTTCCCGGACATGCTGCACGGGGCGGTGGTCCTCTCGCCGCACGCGCGGGCCCGGGTCCTGTCGATCGATACATCGAGGGCCGAGGCCCTCCCCGGCGTGGTGGAGATAGCCACGGCGACGGAGGTCCCCGGCAAGCGCTGGTACGGCCTGATCTACGACGACTGGCCGGGCCTCGTGGCCATCGGCGAGGAGGTCCGCTGTGTGGGCGACTTCCTGGCCTGCATCGCCGCGGAGACCGAGGAGATCGCTCGCCAGGCGGCCTCCCTCGTGGAGGTGGAGTACGAGGTGCTGGAGGCGGTGCTCACACCCCAGGCCTCCATCGCCGAGGGCGCACCCCAGGTGAACCCGGCGCACGACAACATCCTCTCGCGCACCCGCTTCGCCCGCGGGGACGTGGACCAGGCCCTCGCGGAGGCCGCCCACGTGGTCAGCGGCCGCTGGCAGACCCAGCGCATCGAGCACCTCTTCCTCGAGCCGGAGTGCGCCGTGGCTGTGCCCCTCGATCCCAGCGAGGGCAAGGGCCGCCTCCACCTGTACAGCCAGGGCCAGGGCATCTTCGACGATCGCCGCCAGGTGGCGAGCTTCCTCGGGCTGCCCGAGGAGGACATCTTCGTAGAGCTCGTCCCCAACGGCGGCGCCTTCGGGGGCAAGGAGGATATGAGCATCCAGGCCCACGCGAGCCTGCTCGCCTGGCGCACCGGCCGGCCGGTGAAGGTGGCGCTGAATCGCGAGGAGTCGGTGCGCATCCACCCCAAACGCCACCCGATCTCCATCGACCTCACGGTGGCCTGCGACGCTCAGGGACGATTGTCCGCCATCCGCTCCCACATGCTCGGCGATACCGGCGCCTACGCCTCGGTCGGCGGCAAGGTCCTCGAGCGCGCCGCGGGCCACGTCTGCGGGCCCTATCGCTTCCCCCACGTCGACGTGAACGCCGTGGGCGCCTATACCAACAACCCCCCCTGCGGCGCGATGCGCGGCTTCGGCGCCAACCAGGCCAACTTCGCCATCGAGGGCGCCATCGATCTCCTCGCTCAGAGGCTCGGGCTCGACGGTTGGGAGATCCGCTCGCGGAACATCGTCGACGAGGGCGACCTCTTCTCCACCGGACAGGTGCTCGAGAAGTCGGTCGGCGTGCGCAAGACCCTCGCCGCCGTGAAGGATGCCTACTACGACGCCCTGGAGCGCGGCGCGGCCGTCGGCATCTCCTGCGGCATCAAGAACACCGGCATCGGCAACGGCGCCCTCGAGTGGGGCAAGTGCCGGCTGGACGTGGAGCAGGACGGCAGCATCTCGCTGTACAACGGCTATACCGAGATGGGGCAGGGCCTGTTGACCATCTGCCAGCAGTTCGCCGCCGAGGTCACGGGGCTGCCGGCCGCGACCTTCGTGCCCAAGGTGGACTCCACGTACCAGCTCGCGTGCGGGCAGACGACCGGCTCGCGCGCGACCCTCTTCGCAGGCCGAGCCGTGGTGAGCGCGGCCGGGAAGCTCAGGGCTGCGCTCGACAGTGGGAAGACCGTCGACGAGCTGAAGGGCGAGACCTTCGGGGCCGACATCCTCATCGACGATACGACGGCGCCGGGTACAGCGCCGGCCGGCAAGATCAAGACCCACACGGCCTTCGGATATGCCACCCAGGTCTGCATCCTCGACAGCGAGGGTCGGCTCGCTCGCTTCATCGCCGCCCACGACGTGGGCCGCGTCGTGAACCCGGACCTCTGCAGCGGACAGATCGAGGGCTCGGTGCACATGGGGCTCGGCTTCGCGCTCACCGAGGAGCTGCCTTGTAAAGAGGGCATGCCCGTGACCCACAAGCTCCGCGACATCGGGGTGCTCCGGGCCCGGGACATGCCCGAGGTGGAGGTGATCCTGGTCGAGGAGCACGAGCCGGAGGGGCCCTTCGGCGCCAAGGGGGTCGGGGAGATCGGCCTCGTGCCGACCGCCGGCGCGGTGGCGGGGGCCCTCGCGGCCTTCGACGGCAAGCGTCGCTACACCCTGCCGATGAAGGACTCGCCGGCCGCGAAGGCGATCAAGGTGGGGCGCCTCAAGGACGCCGAGCGCGAGCACTGGAATTGATGGGAGCGGGCGTGCCGGCGGACGACCTCACCCTCGGACCCGACGCGGACGGCCTGGTCCTGCACCTCTCCGAGGGCCGCATCGCCGAGGTCTCCGATGGCAACCCGGACCTGGACTACGGCCAGCTCCTGCCGGGCCGGGTGAACGCCCACACGCACCTGTACTCCGGCCTCGCGCCCTTCGGCCTGCCCGAGCCGACCCCCCCGCCCGAGGACTTCGTGCAGATCCTCGAGCGCCTCTGGTGGCGGCTCGATCGGGCCCTGGACGCGGAGAGCCTCCGGGCCTCGGCGCGGCACTACGTGGCCCAGGCGCTGCTGATGGGCTGCACCAGCCTGGTGGACCACCACGAGTCCCCGGTCCTCCTCGAGGGCAGCCTCGATATCCTCTCCGAGGCCTGCGAGGAGCTCGGCATCCGCTCGCTCCTCTGCTACGGCGCCACCGAGCGGAACGGCGGCCTCGACGAAGGGCGACGCGGCCTCGAGGAGTGCCGGCGCTTCCTGGCTCGGGACCTCCCCCGGACCCAGGTAGGGGCGGTGGCCCTGCACGCGAGCTTCACGGTCTCCGACGAGCTGGTCAGGGAGGCGGGGGCGCTCTGCGAGGAGGCCGGAGCCGTCATGCACGTCCACGTCGCCGAGGACGGCGCCGATGTGCGGGACGCCATCGAGCGCGGCTACGAGGGACCCCTCGAGCGGCTGATGGAGCTCGGGGCGCTGCCGCCGGGCTCGATCTGCGCCCACGGCATACACCTGAGCGCGGCGCAGGTGACCCTGGCCGAGCGCCACGACCTCTGGATGGTGCACAACCCCCGCTCGAACGAGGGCAACCGCGTGGGCTACAGCAGGAACCTCCGCCACGCACGCCGGGTGGCCCTCGGGACCGATGGGTGGCCGGCGGACATGCTGCA
>CAZEHU010000219.1:0-5802 GCA_964511605.1 uncultured Myxococcales bacterium | reverse complement strand
TTCGACGGTATCGCCCCCGGGGCCTGGGTCATGTCGCTGAAGATCGGCAACAACAACCTGGCCGGCGGCTCGACGACCGAAGGCTCCAAGAAGCGCGCGATCGCCTACGCGGCGCGCTGGGCGCGGGAGCACGGGGTACCGGTGGTGATGAACATCAGCTACGGCATCGGGAGCGAGCTCGAGGGGCATCACGCCATCGATGGGGCCCTGGACGACGGCCTGCGGAGCGAGCGTGGCCTGTGCGCGGCGGTCTCGGCGGGCAACGAGGGTCCGGGCCTCTCCACCGTTGGGACCCCTGCCGGAGCCCACCACGCCTGGAGCGCCGGCGCCCTGCTGACGCCCGCGAATGCGGAGGCTCTCTGGGGGGGCCAGACCCGCGGGCTGCGCATCTTCGGCTTCTCCAGCCGCGGGGGGGAGCTCGCGAAGCCCGACGGGCTGACGCCCGGGGTCGCCTGGTCGACGGTGCCGCCCTTCCTGGGTCGCTCGGTGATGGCGGGGACGAGCATGGCGGCGCCCCAGGCGGCCGGGGTGCACGCGCTGCTGCTCTCCGCGGCGGGGGCGGAGGGCCTGGCGGTCAACTGCGGGCTGGTCAAGCGTGCCATGAAGGCCAGCGCGCGACGCTTGAAAGGCTACTCCACGCTCGATCAGGGGGCCGGTCTCGTCGATGTGCCCGCCGCCTTCAGGGCGCTCCGCCGGGCGGCGAAGGGGGCTCGCCCGGAGGTATTCCTCGGTTGGGAGGTGCAGACGGAGGTCCCCCACAGCCCGGGCCAGGAGGGGAGCGCCAGCTTCTGGCGGGTGGGCACCTATGTGCCCGCGTATCCGCATCAGGTCTCGGTCTCGATCACGCCGGCTTTCCTCGGCGCGGCCGGACAGCGGGCGATCACCGAGCACTTCACGACGCTGAAGCTGAAGAGCGATGCGAGCTGGATCTCCCTCGATCGGAAGAAGGTGGCCCTCCGCGGGGATCGCACCGAGGCGGTCAAGCTCCGCCTGAACGGGAAGAAGCTCAAGGGCGAGGGGCTGCACGTGGCCCACCTGATCGCCACCTCCACCGACGAGGATCTCGAGGCCTTCCGCATGCCGATCTCGGTGGTGCGCCCGCACCTGTTCCGGGAGGCCGACGCTCGCACTCGGACCTTCTCCGGCGAGCTCGAGGCCGGAGGCATCGCGCGCATCTTCGTCGAGGTGCCGCCGGGGTCGACCTCCTTGAGCGCACGCCTCGAGGTGCCCGAGGGTCGCCTCGGCCGCACTTGGCTCTACGCCTACGATCCGGCGGGCCGCCCCATCGAGTACGACACGGGCCTGGCCAGCTCCGAGGATGGGCGTGTCGGGGAGCTGGAGATCAGCGGGGAGCGCTTCATGCCGGGGGTCTGGGAGCTCGTGCCCTACGCCACCTTCCGCAACCAGGAGCCGAGCCACTGGAGGCTGAGCGTGGCGATGCAGGGCCTCGACGCGCCCACCTCGGTGGACGTGACCGTGCCGGAGTCCGGTGGGCTCAGCGCGGAGGTACCCCTGACGTGGCGCTTCGAGGATGCGCGGATCCTGAAGGGGTCGGCCCGCATCACCGCGGCGCGCCTCGAGGAGGAGCTGGAGATCGACGGGACCCGCCTCGAGCACGCCTTCACCATCGGCCCCGATCAGGCCGGCGTGCACATGAAGCTGCGGATGAGCCGGGAGGACTACGCCCGCTTCACCGATGTGGCCGTGAACCTGCTCGACGCGTCCGGCAAGGCCCTCGAGCAGACGGGCTTCGTCAATCGCTTCACGGAGGCTCACCTCATAGCCCCGCCCGGCGACTACACCCTCCAGATCGTCGGTGCGACGACGGACGGCCTCGACGAGCTGCCCGACGAGCACAAGTGGGTGGTCCACCTCGAGCGCCTCCACGCCCTGGCGAGCCCGATCCCCCTGTCGGTCTCCGGCCCGCACGGCGGCTCGACGATCGAGCTCTATCCAGGCGTCGAGACCCCCCTCGGCCTCGAGACGGAGGGCAAGCTCCCCGACCTCGTCGATGGGTTCGCATGGAGCGCGGAGCTCGAGCTGGCCGATCGGCTCGACGAGGAGCGCAGCCTGAAGCGGGTGGTGGCGCTCGCGCCCTGAGCAGGCTAGACCTCCGGCTCATCCTCACGCCGCCAGAGCCGCCCCAGCCTCCCCAGCACCCCGGGGGGCGTATCGAGCTCCAGCTCCGGCCTCGGCCCCTCCCCTGCGAGGATCGCCCTCAGGCGCTCCAGGTAGGCCTGCACGACGCCGATCTTGTGCAGGGCTCCGGAGAAGGCTGGATCTCCGGATCGGGCCGGAGGGCCCAGGGCATCTGCCAGCTCTCCGGCCTCCTGGCCGAGGGCCTTGACGCGCCGGGCGGCGTCCGCCCAGGGCCCGCGCTCGAGGAGGTCACGCTCCAGCACCTCCAGCTCGCGGAAGACGGACTCGTAGAAGCGCGTGGCCTGGGCGGGCGTGACGAGGTGGGAGGTCGCGCGCGGGCGCTCCGCCGGCGGCGCAGGCAGCTTCGTCCGGGGGGCGCTCGGAGGCGGCCCGGCGGCCTCGAGTGCGCTCGGGGGTTCGAAGCTCTTGGTGAGGGGGCGCGTGCGGGGGCGGGTCTTCGAGGGTCGCGAGCTCTCCTCCGGCAGCGATGGGAGCGGCGGTAGGGCGCCGGGCGGGGCGGTCCGGGGGCGCCGTCGGGGTGGGCGCGCCTGAGCGGGTGGCTTCGGAAGGGGCGACAGCGCCTCCTCTCCTGCACCGGTGCGCGGCCGGAGGCGCTTGCGAGCGCGCTCGAGGGTCATGACCGGCGCCACCTCGGGCGGCGTCGGCAGGGGACCTGGAGGCGCGGCGGGGTCGGTGGCGCTCTTGTCCCGCGCCTGCAGCGGGAGGGGGGAGGCCGCGCGGACGGACTCCGCCACCTCGCGCAGGGCTCGTAGCGCCGCGCCCCGGCCCTCTCCGGCTTCCAGCTCGGCCTCGGCGAGTGAGAGCGGATCCACACCCAACAGGTGGCCGTCCCGTCGCCCATAGCGCGGCCGGAGGAAGCCGTCGCGAAGGGCGCGGACGTCCCTGTCCCGTTCAGGATCGAGGGCCACATCGACCACTCCGGCCTCTCGGGCCTCCAGCGCACGGAGCACGTGCTCGACCACCGCGGGCTCCATCGCCGCGAGGCGCTCGCGGGTGGACAGGGGCACCTCGATCCACGACGAGAAGGTCTCGAGATCCGCGCGGCTGCAGCGGACGGCGGCACGAGGATCCCGCGCGCAGGCAGCGAGCGCCTGGCCAGCCATCGCATCGAGGGCGCCGAAGGCCTCGGGCTGGGCGCGTGGGAGCTCGAAGCCCGCGCCCGCGACCGCCTGCGCGAGGGCGCTCGGGTGCGGGCGGTGGGCATCGGCCAGCGAGCGAGAGCGGTGATGATCGACGAAGAGCGCCCAGAGGCCCCGGCGGCGGGCAGGCTCGATGGGACGGAGGGCGGTGGCCAGCGAGCCAAGGGGCAGATTCGAGCGGCTCGAGGCCCGAACAAAGCGCGCCTCCCAGAGGGCCGCGTCCGGCCCCTCGGGCCAGCTCGCGTGCTCCTCGACGACGGCCCAGGCCTCGAGCAGGGCCTCGGACTCGACCCCGTCCATGGGGCGGGCGAGGGCCTCGGAGCGCGGCGCGGACCAGCCGACGCCGTCTAGCCCCACCACCTCCACGGGGGCGACGAGGACCAGGTGCGGGCCCACCCCGAAGAGCACCCGCACCTGTCCGCGCACGCGGGAGGAGACCTCCGGGGAGACGATCGTCCCGGGCCGGAGCAGGGTCCGGTCCAGCCGCGTGCGTGCCTCGAGGCAGCTCAGCCCGTCAGGGCTCGCCATCAGACGATCGATGCCCTCGGGATCGAGGGCGGCGGGATCGAGCTCTCGCGCCTCGATCACCTCCGCAAGGGCGTCGAGCGCGACCGCGGCTTGAGCCGGCCAGGCCCCCTCCCGGAGGGCGATCGCCACGGTGGCGAGCTCGTCGGCGCGGCGACGGCCCGCCACCCGGCTCAGGAAGCGTGGCAGGTCTGCCTCGGCGAGGCTCGGGGGTGGTAGATCGCGGCCCACGAACGAGTCATGCCCCGAATCCGGGAGCGCGGCAACGGCTGGGAGCCCTTCCGCGTTGAAGCCGAGGGGCCCCTTCGCTACGGTGCTCGCCGTGAAGGCTCGACTGCAGGCGGCCGCTGGCCTCTTCGCTGCGCTCCTCCTCCCGGCAGCAGGGCACGAGGCACGCGCCGAGGGGGTGCGCTTCGGCTTCAGCGGCATCCACGCCATGCCCGCGGGCGCCTGGTCGAAGCTGAGCCGCGAACAGAGAGTCGCTGTGATCGAGCAGCGGGCCGCGCTGACCGGCGACCTCGGGGGCAGCGTCGTTCGCCTCGGCGCGACCGATCCCCAGGTGCTCCGCCTCGAGACGGTCCTCGCCGGGGACTTCCGCGACTGGGACATGGCGGACGTGCTCATCGGCGCCTTCGGGGCCGAGGGCCTGGAGATCTGCGCGACCCTGGGCGATGTGGTCGGCGACGACGAGCTCAGCTCCTGGGACGCCTTCGCCCGTGCCGCCGCGGAGCGCTACGACGGCGACGACGAGTTCGCGGTGCTGGGGGCCGCCCTCAACTACGAGTTCCCTGACGTCGACGGCTCCGGGGCGATCACCCAGGCGGACTGGGACGCCGGCAGCGCCACCCTCGAGGCGTGGGCGTCTGCCCACCGCATCCAGTGGCTCGAGGCTGGCCACGAGCCCCGGCGGCTCGAGACCACCGGCCAGCTCGATCCCGGCTCCTATGCCCAGCAGCTCCTCAGCGCGAAGGGGGCTGTGGGGGCCGCGGAGCCCGGCGAGGGGGATCCGATCCGCGTGATGCTCGGCGGCACCTGGATGGACGGTCAGTCCAAGCAGCACTTCCTGGCGCGCCTCGGCGGCTTGCCGCCCCAGGGTGCGCCCTGGTTCGCGGGCGCCAACGCACACGTCTTCGACTCCACGGGCGACCTGACCGGGGAGATCCCTGCGACCAACGTGGAGAAGCTCTCGAACTGGCTCGAGGCGGTAGGCCACCCGGAGGCCGAGCGCTGGCTAGGAGAGCTCTCACTCGCTTCGGTCGTCGCCGCGGAGGGAGAGGGCCCCTGCACCGACTCCCGCTGCTCGGAGCGAATGCAGTCCGCGCTCCTCGTCCGCATGATGGTTCGGGCCGTGGCCGCCGGCGTCACGACGGTGCTCTACCGCGAGCCCATCGAGGTGGTGGGGGTCGGCTCGGGCGCCTCGGACGCACGCCTTGGCACCGGCCTCCTGGTCCTGGAGCTCCAGCCGGACCTCGATCCGACGATCCTACCCATCGTCCCTCGCCCGGCCTACGCGGTCTTCAGGGAGCTGGTCGCGCGGCTCGAGGGAGTCGTCGCCGAGGACGTGGAGGCGGTCGCGGGGCTTCCTCAGAACGTGCGGGGCTACGGGATCGGCGCGAAGGGCTGGCTGCTGTGGAACGACTGGAGCCAAGAGGTCCAGCCGGATGCGGGCTTCAGCGGGAGCCCCAAGCCGGTGGAGCTCCTCCTGGATGATGCTCCCTCGCTGCGCGTGCTGACCCTGTGGCCGGAGACGTTGAACGCCCAGCTCGAGGACGATGGTACCGTCAAGGCGACCTGGACCGAGGTGGTGGTCCCTGTGGAGGGGGGAGCGGCCACCGTTGCCATCGGCGAGGATCCGATCTGGGTCGAGCGCTCGGACGTGCTGATCGAGCCCGAGCCCGAGCCGGAGCCCGAGCCCGAGCCGGAGCCCGAGCCCGAGCCGGTGGTCGAGGAGCCGGAGCCGAGCACGAAGGCGCCGAAG
>CAZEHU010000218.1:4838-5807 GCA_964511605.1 uncultured Myxococcales bacterium | reverse complement strand
GTGGAAGCGGGCCATCGATACGTTCGAGCGAGTGCTCGAGCGAGACCCCCTCCACACCGAGGCCCAGAAGGCCCTGAACCAGGTGAAGGTGTGGGCCAAGGACCAGGCGACCCTGGAGAACGCCCGCGGTCTCATCAACGTCGAGAAGCGCTATACCGAGGCCGCCCGCAAGCTGCGCAACGTCGACAAGGACTCGATCTACTTCCTCGAGGCCCAGGAGGAGCTCAAGCGCCTGTTGACCGAGATCAAGCCGGTGCTCGTGATGCAGGCCAACGCCCTGGTCAAGCAGAGGGACTGTGAGGGCGCGCTCAAGCTCTACGAGAAGGCCCAGCAGCTCGACCCACGGGACGAGGAGCTCGTGGTGAAGATCGCCAAGACGAAGCGGAAGCAGCGGAGGAAGTGCCGATAGGAGCCTGGACGCCGGGACCCGCGCAGCAGCGCGCCAGCGTCCCAAACTACTCGCTCGCCCGCTTCTTGAGCTTGGAGACCTTGGAGTCGATCTTCTCGACCAGGACGTCGAAGCCCTGCTTGTCGATGATCTTGCGGAACTGTCCCCGCCAGTTCAGGGCCATCGAGACCCCATCGATGGTGATGTCGGTCACCGCCCACGCGCCGCCATCGTGGTGGGTGGAGTAGTCGACGTCGGCCGCGGCCTTCTTGCCCTCGATGATGGTCAGGACCTCGCAGACGGTGCCGGCCTCGTCCACGCAGCTCGGGGCGCCGCGGGCCTTCCACTCGAAGCGGGTGCCGGGCTTGAAGCGCTTGGCATAGGTGTGGTTCACGAGGCTCTTGAAGCTGGCCTTGAAGCGCTCCCGATCCCTCTTGTCGAGCTCGGGCCAGGTGCGCTTGAGCACCTTCTTCGAGAAAGCATCGTAGTCGATGAGCTGCCCCAGCTCCGCCTCGATGTCCGCCAGCATCTTGTCCTGATCGGTGGCGGACTGGGCGAGGATCTGGATCGAATCGACGCGG
>CAZEHU010000218.1:0-4828 GCA_964511605.1 uncultured Myxococcales bacterium | reverse complement strand
GGCCGCGAGCGCCGCGTCGGGGCCGGGCTGCGAGGCGGTGGAGGAGGCCGAAGCGAGGGGCGCGACCAGCAGCGCCAGGCCGAGGAGCGTAGCGGCGCTGGGGGTCCGGTTGGGGCGCGTTGCTTGCGTCATGGAGCGGCCTCCTCGGGGGGATCGGGCGCCGGCGGCGCGGGCTTCGACGGCTGGGCCCCCGGGACATTCAGGGCCTCGGTGGGCAGGGAGCGTACGTCGACTCCTACCGCGCGGCTGAGCTTGTAGACCAGGATGTTGTGCTCGTGCACGGCCTTCAGATAGCCGAGCTTCTTGCCATAGAACTGCACCAGCGCATCCATGACGTCCCGGAAGCTGCCGAAGCCGGCGTCGTAGAGGTCCCAGACCGCGGTGAGCCAGCCCTGGGCGGCCTTCCGTGAGCGCCGGTAGACGCCCACCAGCACCTCCTTGTCCGTGAGCTTCCGGTGAAGTCGTCGGATCTCCAGCTCCCGCAAGGTCGCCGCGACGTCCGCCTGCCGCCAGGCGACGAGCGCCTTGGCCCGAGCCTCGTCGCGCTTCGCCCGGCTCATGCCGAAGTCCAGCTTCCAGCGCATGCCCACCAGCGCTCCGCCGGTGAGGCCCAGGCTCTCGTTGCCCAGGACGGTCGCGTCGCTCGAGACGAGATCGCTGTCGGTCAGCCGGGCGTCGCCGACCAGCACGATGTCCGGCCACATGGAGCGAGCCTTCGCCTGGGCGAGCGCGTCCTTGGCCTGCGCCTCAGCCCGCTTCTGCTTCAGCTCGGGGTGGCGGTCGAGGGCGATGGCGACGTAGCGATCGGCGTCGACCAGCTCCACCTCGAGGGGCTCGAGGTCCTTGGCGTCGGGGCGGATACTCGCCCCTTCCGGGCGACCGAGCAGGAGGCGGAGCCCCTCGTGCGCCCCCACCTCGAGCTCCCCGGCCGAGGCCTCGAGCTCGAAGAACTCGGCGGTGCGGGTCTTGAGGCGGAGGTGCTCGAGCTGATCGTAGTCGTCGGAGTCGAGGGCCTTGAGCTTGGCCATGCGTCGCTCCGCTTTGTCGAGCCACTTGCGGCCCTCGTCGAGGATCGACCGGAGCTCCTGGGCGAGGAGCGAGCCGTACCAGGCCTCCGCGGCCCGATAGCGGAGCTCCCAGCGCGCGGCCTCCTGCATGGCGTGGCCCACCTCGAGGCCCCGGCGCGCTGCCCGCTTGAGGGCAGCGATCTTGCCGAAGGTGATCAGCGGCTGCACGAGCGAGATGCGGGTTCGGTACAGGTACCCCCAGTCGCCCCAGTCCACGGAGATGTCGAGGCCCTCGCCGGACAAGGAGGGGGCCATGATGCCGCCGGCCTCGAGCTTGAAGACCGGATGCCACGCCGCTCGGGCCTGGGAGAGCTTGGCATCGAAGAGGTCGAGGCCGGCGCGTGCGGCCTCCATCAGGGGGCTCGTACGCTCCACCTCGGAGATGAGGGCGTCCCAGGTGACCCGCTCATGGGGGTCGACCGGGGGCACGGGGTTCGCGGAGGCAGCCTCCGGTATCGCCTCGACGGCCTCCGCCTCTTCGGCGGCGGGCTCCGGCGTCTCGGCCCGGGCCCCGACGGGCGAGACGAAGACGCCGAGGGCGACGATGGTGGCCAGGACCGGGTGGAGCCGCTGCATCGGGGCGGCATTGGACGATGGATCCTGGCCGGTGTCCAACCTCTCTCCGGGTCTCAAGACAGCCCGGTCCGCAGCACCTTGAGGCGGACCAGCTCGCGGGTGGTAGCCAGGGCCTGGAGGGCGCCGCGGGCCGCCCCCTCGAGGCCCAGGCCCCCGAAGACGGCCTGGGACAGGAGGAGCACGTTCCGATAGGGGGTGCGCATCGGCAGGGCGCCCACGTCGAGGGTCATGGGGACCGGCGAGCCGTAGATCGCGTGTAGACCGGAGACATCGACGGTCTCGCTCGCGGCGGGCACGTCGACGGCCAGGAGGTGGTCGTCGAGCCACGGGATCAGGTCACGGAGGCCGTCCATGACCCGGGCGACGGCGCGCTCGAGGATCGGTGGGCCTGGGGCGATGCCGCGGGCGGGGATCAAGGTCGTCACGTGCAGCACACCAGGCCCCGGGCGGGCCTCCCC
Source organism: uncultured Myxococcales bacterium (assembly GCA_964511605.1). Taxonomy (GTDB): domain Bacteria; phylum Myxococcota_A; class UBA9042; order PHBI01; family JACKFB01; genus CAZEHU01. The sequence goes on along the minus strand of CAZEHU010000218.1, from coordinate 2,727 downwards.
CTGCTCGAAGGGGGCCACGCCGGGTCGCGAGATCCACAGGCTCGAGGGCTCGCCCGCTCCCCCTCGCAGCCCCGGCAGCATCACCACCTCCGCGCCCATGCCGGCGGGGATGACCCGTGGATCGACGGCGACGTTCACCGCGAGGCGCCAGGCGCTCGGCTCGATGGTGGCCAGCTCGTTGTGGAAGCCGTCGTGGCGAGCGTCGGGCTCGATGAGATGCAAGAAGCGCCGCGGATCTGCATCACAGACCAGCAGATCGCAGCCCAGGCGCTCTCCGCGGCCGGCGAGCACCACCTCCATGGCGCGGCCGCGCTTGACCACGACGCGCTCCGCCCGGGCGTCGCGCCGGCAATCGCCGCACTGCTCCTTGAGCTTGTTGATCAGGACGTCCTTCATGCCGTCGAGCCCGCCGCGAATTCGAAAGAGGCCTGCCCTGAGGTGGATCCAGAGCCGGGCGGCGGACAGGGCTGGGAGCGGGTGGGTACGCAGATCGACCAAGTGGGCGAGCGTGCCCTCCACGACCGCGCGCGTATGGCCACCGTCCCGGGCGTGGCCGAGGGGGCTCAGCCCATCGGGCGGCAGCCCGTGGAGCAGCGGGAGCGCAGCGGCGACCTGTCTTCGGTAGGTGGAGGAGGCCCAGAGACCGGACGGTGGCAGGATCGGGTCGCCGCCGACGAGACCGTGGGTCTCCGCCGTCCAGCGCGCGGCCCAGGACTCCCAAGCCCGCATGGTCTCGCCGCCATCGCTGAGCTCCCGCTCCAGCTCGCGCTCCCATCGATCGGCGCTCCGTGGCACGTCCAACCGCCGATCCGGGAGGACCACCTGGACGATGGGATCCATCGGGCGCGGCCGGCCGCCGGCGCCCATGCCCACGGAGAGCTCCGAGAAGACCCGCTGGATCGCGGGGGAGGTCCCGAAGCCGTAGAAGCGCTCTGCCTCTCGGAGGAAGACGTGGCCCCGGTGGCGGTAGGCATTGGCGCGCCCGCCCTCGGAGACGACGCCGACCCGATACCCGGCTCGGGCCGCCAGCGCCGCGTACATCAGGCCCGCGAGCCCGTCGCCGATGACGATGACGTTGTACGTGGCGCTCAGCCCCGGCATCTCGATGCCTCACGCATTCTAGTCTAAGGCCCCCCACCCTCCAGGGTGATCGTACGCCCCTCGCGCTGGAAACGCCCGGCCAGCATCTTCGCGACGACCTTGGGATACAGGGCGTGCTCCACACGCTGGATGCGGGCCTGGAGCTCCGCCGGGGTGTCGGTCGAGAGCACCGGCACCGCCGCCTGGGCCAGGATGGGGCCCGTATCGACCCCCTCGTCCACCAGGTGGATGGTGCAGCCGCTGATCTTCACGCCGGCCGCCACGGCCTGCGCGGCGCCGTCGACGCCGGGGAAGGACGGCAGCAGGGCGGGGTGGGTGTTCAGGATGCGATCGCGATAGCGACCGACGAACAGGGGGGTGAGCACGCGCATGAAGCCGGCGAGCACGATCCACTCGACGTCGTAGCGATCGAGCACCTCCACGAGGGCCCGCTCGAAGGCCTCGCGGCTCGGGTGAGCAAGATGGCTCACGACCTCGGTGGGCACATCGGCGGCCCGAGCCCTCTCGAGAGCACGAGCCTTGGGGCGGTTGGAGATCACCACCGCCGGCACGCTCCGTGTGGTCGCCTCGTCGAGGGGTACGCGCCTCCAGAAGTCGAGGAGCGCCTGCAGGTTGGTTCCGCCGCCGCTCACGAGGATCGCGAATCGGATCGGCTCCCCGTGGCTCATGGGGCGTCCGCCCCGAGGTGGACGACGACGCCGATGCGGTGGGCCCCCGTGGCCACCTGCACGATCTCGGCCTCCGTCGGCCGGACGACCAATACGAAGCCGATGCCCAGGTTGAAGGTCCGGCGGAGCTCGGCCTCCTCGATGCCGGTAGCGCGCAGCAGGCCGAAGATCGGGGGCTCGGGCCAGCGACCCCAGTCGAAGCGGGGCGTGAGCCCTTCGGGCAGGCAGCGGGGGACGTTGTCGACCAGCCCCCCCCCGGTGATGTGGGCCATCGCGCGGATCGCACTCGGGTAGGCGCGGAGGGTCGCGAGCACCTCGCGGACGTAGATGCGTGTCGGCTCGAGCAGTACCTCGCCGAGGGTCCGCGCGGCGCCTGCAGCGTCGTGGGCCGGAGCCTCCAGGGGGAGTCCTGCGCGCTCGAGGAGGGCCAATCGCGCGAGGCTGTAGCCGTTGGAGTGGAGGCCGCTGGACGGGAGGCCCAGGAGCACGTCTCCCGCTTCGACGCTCTGGCCATCGAGGAGCTCGCTGCGCTCGACGGCCCCCACGACGAAGCCGGCCAGATCGTACTCGCCATCCTGGTAGAAGCCGGGGAGCTCTGCGGTCTCGCCACCGAGGAGCGCGCAGCCGGCCTGCTGGCATCCGAGGACGATGCCGCGGAGCACGGCCTCCCCCTCGGAGGGCTCGAGGCGTCCGGTGGCCAGGTAGTCGAGGAAGAAGAGGGGCTCGGCGCCGACGGTGAGCACGTCGTTGACACACATCGCGACCAGATCGATGCCCACCGTGTCGTGCCGGCCGGTGGCGAAGGCCAGCTTCAGCTTGGTGCCGACCCCATCGGTGCCGCTGACGAGGACGGGATCGGTGAGGCCGAGCTCCGCGAGGCGGAAGAGCCCGCCGAAGCCGCCGATTGCTCCCATCACACCAGGGCGCGCGGTGGCCTCCGCGAGGGGGCCGATGCGAC
>CAZEHU010000217.1:0-5820 GCA_964511605.1 uncultured Myxococcales bacterium | reverse complement strand
ATAGCTCATCAAACATACGCCGAACATAGCAGGTGTTTTATGGTTTGTACAGTGTTTTTGCAAAGGCAATTTTAAGGATTTATTTTTCTGCGTTTGTTTTCGCGCATGCCTTGTTCCAGTTCTTTATTTTTCTCTTCTCGCTTGCGTTTAAAGAAGCCGGGTTGTTGTTGTGCTTCTGCTTGTTCTTTTGCTTTTGCTTTTCTTTTTGCTTTTCTTTTTGCGTGGTTTTTTTTATATCGTAACAAAGTATAGCCGCGTTTTAGTCGGCATAATTCTTTTATGTCTGGATCGCGATAGGTGTTATAAAAAGCGCGTTGTATAATGCTTCTGTATGAGTGTTCGTCGTATCTTGTATCGTGCCATGGTATAGCAATTGGTGTGAGGATATTAGCTATGTATTTATCTTCATTGCTATTTAGATAATCAAGAGCTTTTTGTTTGGCCGGGCTGTTTATTAGTGCTTTGATTTTCAATTTTATACGACGTAGTAATTCTTTTGGTCGGACGTCTGAAAATTTTCTTCTCGCAGTTAAACTATCTAATTGCTCGTTTGGATATTTAGGTTTTATACGTAGTTCTTTTATTGATGTTGTAGTTCCGTGTTTAGGTGGCGGCGCCGGCGGGGGCTTGGTGGCCACGGTGCCGGCGACCGCCTTCGCGAGGGCCGCCGCACGCTCGTCGTCCTTGGGCGCCGCTGTGGTGATGGCGATCATCGTCCCCTCGCTGAGCAGGGCGATCACATGGAGGCCGACGGTCCGCTCGCCGGCCTTCATGGTGCCGTGAAAGAGGCGGGCCTTGAAGGCGGCGGGGCCCGTGAAGGCGCCGCCATCGGCGAGATCAACCTCGGTCCCGGTCTCGCCCGCCGAGCCGACGATGTTCTGCCGGATGCGATCCCAGTCCACGCCCTGTTCCAGCCTCCGCGGGCCGGCCTCGGCGCTCACGATCAGCACGCCGAAGTTGTGCTCCTTCGAGGGGGCCACCTCGAACACCGCGACCGCCTCGTCGTGCTTGGCCTTCTTCCAGGACGGAGCCTTGAAGGTGACGCCCCCCTGGGCGCCGAGCTCGACGGACTCCGGCAGCTCGGGGGCCTGCGCGGGCCCGAGTGGGGCGACGAGGAGGGTCAAGGCTAGGAGAGCGCCGGTCATCGAGACCCCGGGGCGATAGAGACCACGAAGGTATCCCACGTGCACACCGAGGGGCGCAAGGCGTCGACGCCGGGGCCTTCTGGACCCCGGTCGTCTTCGCCTCCGGCAGCGACACAGCCGATGTCAACGGGGGCGATGTCTGCTAGACGGTCCGGGGTCCCCGCTGCAGGAGGTCGCCATGGCCGAGTTCTCCTTCTCCCCTCTCTTCCAGGGCGGACACGCCGAGGGCACACGGTTCCGGCACCTCGGGAGCGAGGGTGTGGAGGTGGTGGAGCTCGCGGGCGAGCGCTTCCTGAAGGTGGCCCCCGAGGCCCTCGAGCGGCTCGCGCACGAGGCGATGGGCGACGTGAGCTTTTTGTTGAGGACCGCCCACCTCGAGCAGCTCGCGTCGATCCTCTCGGACCCCGCTGCGACAGACAACGATCGCTTCGTCGCGCGCGAGCTGATGGACAACGCGGTGATCGCCGCCGACCGGATCTTCCCCTCCTGCCAGGACACAGGCACCGCCTCGATCCTCGGCAAGCGGGGCGATCGTGTGCTCGTCGGCGGCGACGAGGCCGAGGCCCTGAGCCGAGGTGTCTTCCAGCGCTACCAGGAGAGCAACCTGCGCTACAGCCAGGTGGCCCCCCTGAGCATGTACGAGGAGGCGAATACCGGCACCAACCTGCCGGCGCAGATCGATCTCCTCGCCGGCCGGGGCGAGAGCTACGACTTCCTCTTCGTCGCCAAGGGCGGCGGGAGCGCCAACAAGTTCAAGCTCTACCAGGAGACCAAGGCGCTCCTGCGCCCCGATCGCCTCCAGGAGTTCCTGTGGCAGAGGATGCACGAGATCGGCACGGCGGCCTGTCCACCCTACCACCTGGCCATCGTCATCGGCGGGCTGAGCGCCGAGATGACCATGAAAGCGACCAAGCTCCTGTCGACGGGCTACTACGATGATCTGCCCACCACCGGGGACCCGAGCGGGCGCGCTTTCCGGGATCCAGAGCTGGAGGCCCAGGTCCTCGAGATGAGCCGCCAAGCCGGCATCGGGGCCCAGTTCGGCGGTCGCTACTTCTGCCACGACGTGCGTGTGATGCGGCTGCCGCGCCACGGCGCCTCGTGCCCCGTGGGGCTGGGCGTGAGCTGCAGCGCCGATCGGAACATCCGAGCGCGCATCGACGCCGAGGGACTCTGGCTCGAGGCCCTCGAGGAGAACCCCGCCCGCCTCCTGCCCGAGGTGAGCGACGCCCTCGAACGCTCCCCGACGGCCATCGACCTCAACGGGCCGATGGACACGATCTGCGCGGAGCTCTCGAAGCTCGCGGTGGGGGATGCCGTGCTCCTGAGCGGGACCATGGTGGTGGCCCGCGACATCGCGCACGCCAAGCTGCTCGAGCGCCTCGAGGCGACAGGAGAGCTGCCGGACTACGTGAAGGACCACCCGATCTACTACGCCGGGCCGGCCAAGACGCCGGCCGGCCACGCCTCGGGCTCCTTCGGCCCGACGACCGCCCAGCGAATGGACTCCTATGTCCCCCTCTTCCAGGCCGTGGGGGCCTCGCGCGTGATGCTGGCGAAGGGCAATCGCGCCCCCTCGGTCGCCGCCTCGTGCAAGGAGCACGGGGGCTTCTACCTGGGCTCCATCGGCGGCCCGGCGGCGCGCCTCGGCCGCGACTTCATCAAGTCCGTGCGGATCCTCGAGTACGAGGAGCTCGGCATGGAGGCGGTGTGGTGCATCACCGTGGAGGACTTCCCTGCCTTCCTGGTGACCGACGACAAGGGCCACGACTTCTTCGCGCGCTTCCGCAGCCCGGCGAGCTTCGCGGGGGTGGACGTCCGCTGACGGGAAGCCCGGGGGCGGGGAACCTGCGCCTACCCGTCGGTGCAGTCGCCGCCGTCCGCCTCGAACGCCTCGCAGTCGAAAGCGGCGTCACAGATGCCGTCTCCCTTCCACTTCGCTTGGGTGCAGCCACTGTCACAGTCGAGGATCTCCCCTTCCGGGCAGCTCGGCTCGCAGTCGAGGTCGTCGAACTTCAGCCCCTCGCAGTTCAGGAGCTCGTCGCAGGCGCCGTTGCCCATGAGCGCGATATCGGCGCAGCTACCGTCGCAGGCCTTCACGAAGCCGGGCTCGCAGCAGTCCTCGCTGTCCCAGTCGTGCTCGGCGCAGGCGAGCTCGACGTCGCAGATGCCGTCGCCCTTCCAGCCGCGCGCGATACAGCCCTTGGACTCGCAGGTCAGGATCTTCGGCTCGACGCAGACGACCGGGCAGTCGCCGCCGTCGAAGCCGTGCTGTTCGCAGGCGAGGTTCTCGTCGCAGGCACCGTCGCCCTTGAGCGCCGCCTCGGCGCAGCTCCCCTGGCAGTCCTCTAGCTGGCCCACCGGGCAGCAGTCGCCGCCGTCGAAGGCGTGCGCCTCGCAGTTCAGGTTCGAGTCGCAGATGCCATCCTGGTGCCAGCCGGCCGGCATGCAGTCGAGCCCATCGCAGCCCGCGAGCTCTGCGTCCTCGCAGAGGAGCGGGCAGTCGCCACCGTCCAGCTCGTGCTTGGCACACTGGAAGCCCGCATCACAGCTTCCGTCGCCCTTGAGTCCCGCGTCCGCGCACGCCAGATCGCAGTCGAGGACCTGATCCCCCTCGCAGGGATTGCCGCAGTCTCCGCCATCGAGGCTGTAATCGGCGCAGTCGAGCGCCTTATCGCACAGGCCATTCCCGATGGCCGCCGCGGGCATGCAGCCGCCGCTACAGTCGGAGACCTTCTTCGGCGGGCAGCCCTCGCATGGGCAGTCCGCGCCGGCCTCGGAGCAGTCCGCCCCCCCGAAGCCCGGCAGCCCGTAGGCGCAGTCGGTGCAGAGGCTGTCCCAGAGGGTGGTGCAGCAGAAGTCATCGATCACACAGACGGAGCCAGCGCACTCGGGCACGTTGCACCCCCCCGTGGAGTCCGGGCTCGGGGCGCAGCAGCTCTGACCCTCCGTGGGCTCCCCCTCGGCGTCGGAGACGCCATCGGGCATAGGATCGGCGGCCCCCTCGACATCCGGCGAGGACCCCATCGTCGCCCCCACGTCCTCCTCGCCGCCCGTGCCCACCACGCTGTCCGTCGCGGAAGCGGTGACTGCGTCGCCGCCGGCGGCGGCACCTTCCGCCGCCGCGCTGCTGCCCCCGCCGCCACTCTCGCAGCCCGATGGACCGAGGAGGAGCGCGGCGAGCGCCCCGAGCAGGCTTCGATGTAGGACCAGAGGGGGCACCGAGGACCTCCGATATGGGCAGGGCGGGCGGTGGGCGACGGCAGTGTACACGAGAGCCCCGCCCCGATGGCCGATGGGCTATGCTCCTCGTCGTGACGCCTCTGCCCCCCTGGCGCCGCCTCATCGGGCTCGATGCCGAGGCCTCGCTCCGCACCGAGCTCCTGGCCGGCCTCACCACCTTCCTCACGATGGCGTACATCGCCTTCGTGAACCCCCAGATCCTGTCCGCGGCCGGGCTCGATCAGGGCTCGGTCTTCGTGGCGACCTGCGCCGCGGCCGCCGTGGGCTGCACCTTCATGGCGGTCTTCGCCCGCTACCCCATCGCGCTCGCGCCGGGCATGGGGCTGAACGCGTACTTCACCTACGGGCTCGTCCTCGGCGAGGGGGTGCCGGCTGCCACCGCCCTCGGCGTCGTCTTCGTTGCGGGCCTCATCTTCCTCGGCCTGTCGATCACCCCGGCCCGCGAGTGGCTCATCGAGGCCATCCCGCGCTGCCTGCGGCTCGCGATCGCTGCGGGCATCGGCCTCTTCCTCGCGCTCCTGGGCATGCAGCACGGTGGGCTGGTGGTCGATCACCCCCAGACCTTGGTGGCCCTCGGCGACCTGTCGAGGCCCGAGCCCCTCCTCAGCGCCGGGGGGTTCGTGCTCATCGCGGCCCTCGACCATCGCCGCGTGCCGGGCGCAATCCTCATCGGCGTGCTCGCCGTGACGCTCGTGGCGGTCGTCTTCGGTGTCGCCCCCTTCGGCGGAGTGGTGGCCATGCCGCCCTCGCTGGCCCCTACGTTCCTGCTGATGGACGTGGGCGCCGCCCTCGACCTGACCCTCGTGGCGGCCATCGCGGCGTTCCTGCTGGTCGACCTCTTCGATACGGCCGGCACCCTGGTGGGGGTGACCCACGGCAGCCCGCTGGTCGACGAGGACGGGCGCCTGCCGCGGATGGGGCGCGCGCTCCTCGCCGATAGCGCCGCGACCGTCGTCGGCGCCTGCCTCGGGACATCGACGGTGACCAGCTACATCGAGTCCGCCTCCGGGATGCGGGCCGGGGGCCGCACCGGGCTGACCGCCCTGGTGGTGGCGGCGCTCTTCGGAGCCTGCCTCTTCTTGGCTCCCCTCGCCGGCACCGTGCCCGCCTGCGCCACGGCGCCGGCCCTGATCTACGTCGCTGTGCTCATGGCGCCGAGCCTCGTGGAGGTCGATTGGGCCGATATCACCGAAGCGGCGCCGGTCCTGGCGTGCGTGCTCGGCATCCCGCTGACCTTCAGCATCGCGAGCGGCATCGGCTTCGGCCTTCTGAGCTGGGTGGCGATCAAGGTCCTGGCCGGCCGGCCCCGGGAGGTGGGGATCGGGCCCCTCGTGCTCGCCGCGCTCTTCGTGCTAAAGTTCGCGCTGGCTGGGCAGGGTTGAGGAGGCCCGTCACGCCCGAGGAGGATGACGGCTCCTGTGGTCACCGCCCA
>CAZEHU010000216.1:0-5854 GCA_964511605.1 uncultured Myxococcales bacterium | reverse complement strand
TGATCAGCTCGCGCTGGCCGCGGCCGATGGGGATCATCGAGTCGATGGCCTTCAGGCCGGTCTGCAGCGGCTGGTGCACCGACTTGCGGGTGACGATGCCGGGAGCCTTGAGCTCCACGCGGCGGCGCTCGCCGGAGTCGATCGGGCCCTTGCCGTCGATGGGCATGCCAAGGGCATCCACCACGCGGCCGAGCAGGCCCTCGCCCACCGGCACATCGAAGATGGCCCCGGTCCGGCGCGCGGCGTCGCCGTCCTTGATCTTCGTGGCGTCGCCGAGGAGCGCCACACCGACGTTGTCCTCCTCGAGGTTGAGGACGATGCCGCGCACGCCGTGGTCGAACTCGAGGAGCTCGCCGGCCATCGCGCTGTCGAGGCCGTGCAGGCGGGCGATGCCATCACCCGTGGTGAGCACGGTGCCGGTCTCGCGGACGTCGACCTTGTTGTCGTAGTCGGCGATCTGCTGCTTGATGATCGAGCTGATCTCGGCGACGGAGATGTTCATCGCGGGCTCCCTTCAGGGGGGCAGAGGAGAGGGTGCGGCGGCCTAGCTGAGGAGGCGCGCCCGGAGGTTGTCGAGGTGGGTCTGGAGCGTCGCGTCGAGCTCCAGGTTGCCGAGGCGGACCTTGGCACCGCCCACGAGGTCGATGTCGAGCTGGGGCTCGAGCAGGATGGTCTTGCCCGTCAGCCGCTGGAGTGCGGCCTGGATGCGCGTGAGCTCGGCGCGCTCGAGGGGGGTCGGCGTGACGACCGTCGCACGCATGCGGCCTTGCGCCTCGTCCATCAGGTCCCGGAACGCCAGGGTCACGCCCTCGATCTCGCCGATGCGGCCGTTGTCGAGGAGGACGAGGAGGAAGCTCTGGGTGGTGGGCGCAAAGAGGGACTTCTTGAAGAGCTTGATCAGGATCTGGCGCTTATCGCCGAGGTCGATGATGGGGCTCAGCAGCACGCCCTGGAGATCCGAGCTCGAGGCCCACGTGGAGGCGAAGGCCTCGAGCTGCTTGCCGATGACGGCGTGGTTGCCGGCGCCGTCGCACACCTCGGACAGGGCGCGGGCGTAGCGACGAGCAAGCTTGCTGGTGGCGGCGCTCATGGCGTCTCCGAGAGGCTAGGCGCTCAGCGCGCGAAGGTCGTTCTTGCTCTCGAGCTCCTCGATGAAGCTCTTGACCAGGGTGCGCTGGGTCTCCGCGTTCATGCGCTCCCGCACGAGCTGGTCGGCCAGCTCGAGGGCGCGCGCGGCCACGTCGTGCTCGAGATCCTTGGAGAGCTGGGCGGTCTCGCGGGCGATGGTGGCGGCGGTCTCGTGGCGGATGCGCTCGGCCTGCTCTTCACCGGCGGCGAGGATGCGCTCGCGCTCGCGCTCACCGTCGGCGCGGAACTCGTCCTGCAGGCGGGCGATCTCCCCCTCGAGGTCGGCGAGCAGGGACTCGTAGCGGGCGAGACGGAGCTCCGCCTCCGCGCGGAGGTCGCTAGCCCTCGCCATCTCCTCGACGATCTCCGCGCGGCGCTTGGCCAAGAAGGAGGCCGCGGGGCCCTTGGCGAAGTAGATGAGGATGCCCATGAAAGCGAGGAAGTCGATGATGTAGAAGCCGTGCTCGCTCATCACGAAGCCGCCGCCACCCGCCAGCGCTGCCGGGGCGAGGAGGAGCACCAGGAGGGCGGCGCCGAGGGCGGAGGCCAACGGCCCCAGGTGCGGTGTCGCGGTCGGTCGGGAAGACATCAGCGCGCTCCCCCGGACCCGGCGAGCAAGTGGCTCGCGATGGTCTCTGCCAGCTCGCGGGTGGTCGGCTCAGCGTCGACACGGGCCTTCTCGCCGGAGGCCGCGAGCTCCTCGCGACCGGCGGCGAGCAGGCGGGACGCCTCGCTCCGGACGTTGGCGACGCTCGCGGTCGCGGCGCTCTCCGCGCCGTCGCGGATCTCGTCGCGGATCGCGAACGCGGCCTGGCGCGCGGTCTCGATATTCTTCTCGTACTCGCCGTGGGCCTCCGCAGCTCGGAGGTCCATCCCCTCGGCCTCCTGGCGGGCGCCCTCCATGCGGGCGAAGCGGGCCTCCTGGGTCTTGCGCATCGGCCTCACCACCAGGACGTTCAGCAGCACGCCGAAGACGGCGAAGATGCCGAGCTGCACGAGTATCGAGGCGTCCAGATCGACGAGCCCTGCGGCCGCGAGGGGCTCGGCGGTGCCCTGGACGGCAGCGTGGAGGATGACGCTCACGGCAGCCACGGAGTCCGGTGAGGCCTGGCCGTGACCGGCCTGGCCCGGTGAGGCCTGGCCGTGACCGGCCTGGCCCGGTGCGTGACCTGGCCGATGCGGGCCGCTTCGAATGTACGGTGGAGCATGCTCTCTCCCGGCGGGGGCGCAGGCTGTCGGGGGCTCGGCGGGGGGGCCTCAGGGGCCCGGAAGTACCCGGGATCCGGGGCCGCGCAAGGGGCGCGGCGAGGGCACTGGCGGAGGCCTTCGGAACAGGCGCGGGAGGGCTAGCATGGGGGTCGGGGAGGGTCAATCGTGAAAACCGCTCCACCCGAGCCCTGGACCCTATGGAGCGAACGGCTCCACGAGGTCCAGACGACGAACCGCCCGCCCTCCGACAAGGAGAGCGGGCGGCTCGAGGATTCGCCGCGCAGCGAGCCTGCGCGATGAGCGAGGCTGTCTGCGCTACGGCGCGCTACTGCTCGAGGCAGTGGTTCTTCGCGAACCCAGCCTCCTCGTTGACCTCGTAGCAACCCGAGACCGCGTTGCCGATGCCGTCCATGGTCTCGTTGCAGCTCTGGCCCGCGGTCGTGCAGTCGTCGCCGCTCTCGCAGGCGTCTACGCAGCGCCAGTCGGCGAGGGTCGCGTCGTCCTGGCCGAGGTTGGCGCAGACCCGATCGCCGGGGCAGTCGCCGGAGCTCACGCACTCGCCGCAGCCCACGTCCTTCTGGCAGCTCCAGATCTCCGCCGAGTTGGCGCTGTAGGAGCCCTTGCGATCGAAGATCGTCGTGCTGAGGCACTCCAAGTCGCCGGGGCAGGCTACGCCCTCGGGATCGCAGAGGCTCGAGCAGTAGCCGAGGTCTCCCTCGGGGTCCGGGTTGCAGAAGACAGTGGCGCACTCGGCGACCGGGTTGCCCGCGGCGTCCTGGGCGTCGGGGTTGCAGGTCTCGCCCGCCTTCTTGGTGGGCAGGGTGCCGTCGGCGTTGGCGCCGTCGAAGCAGACGAAGTTCACCTCGGCGGCCTTGTCGGGGCTCGAGGCGATGCCCACCGGGGCGCAGATGTCGTCGGCCTCGCTGCAGGTGAAGTCCTCGGAGCAGTCCTCGAGGGAGGAGTTCGGGCCGGCTACGGCGCACAGGGGCACCCAGATGTTGGTGGTGGGATCCTGGACGTTGCCGCCCCAGCCGAGGAGGAGGGAGCCGCAGTAGGCGCCCACGGTATCCTCGCCGAACTGGACGTCGGGACAGTCGGCCTGCGAGGTGCAGGTGATCGTGCAGTAGTTCGGGGAGCCGGTGAGGCAGAAGCCGGAGTTGCAGGAGGTGAACTCCGCACCCGGATCCGAGCCGCAGGTCTCGCCCCAGTCGCCCTGATCCTCTTGGATGTCCACGCAGATGCCGGCAAGCCGGAAAGGGGCGTCCGGATCGGGGATCACGCCGCTGTCCTCGTCGGCGATGAGGTTCTCCACCTCGTAGACGTGGCAGGTCTTGCCGGGGCCGCACTCGGCGGAGCCGAGGCACTCACCCTCACCGCCCGGGGCGGGCTCGCACCACGGTACCGGCAGCACGAAGTCGGTCTCACCATCGTCGTCGAAGTCACCGGTCAGCTCGTGCCAGCCGCAGACCATCTCGCCCGGGCACTCCTCCTGGCCATAGCAGAGGCCGCTGCAGCTTCCGGCCACGCAGAAGTCGCCGGCGCAGAGGTCGCCGGGGATGTTGTCCTCGGTGTCCTCGTCGCAGTCCGCGCCGATCTCCACGCCGCCCTCGATCTCGGGGGCGCAGATGTTCTCCATCGCGGCGTCGGTTCCGGGCTCGCCGTTCCAGGCCCAGCGGCAGTAGAAGCCCGGGGCGCAGTCGCTGTCCTGGACGCAGCCGCGGGGGATGCACATGCCGGAGGAGTATTGGTTCTGCTCGCCGAACACGAAGATCGGCTCGGAGCACTCGCGGAACGAGCAGTCGGCGTCGATCTCGCAGGACTGGGTGTCCCAGCCCTTGCAGGTGCCAGTCCCGGAGTCACAGCCTTGGCTGTCGTCGCCCTGGGTGGTGTCGCAGTAGCTGTCGTCGGAGCAGTTGGTGGTGCAGCCGTACGGCGGATTGAAGCAGATGCCCTCGGCGCAGAAGGCCACGTCGCCGTCAAAGGGATCGGAGTTGCACTCGCCGCCGAGGGTCGAGGCGCCGCCCCACGCGCCCTCCTGGAGGGCGGTCATGCAGATCTGCGACCACTGGCCGCCGACGAGCGTGATCTGGCAGCTCTCGCCGGCCGGGCAGTCCTTCTCACCCGAGCAGTTCTTGAAGTTCGAGCCGGGCAGGCAGTAGCCGTCCTGCTGGCCGCCGGGCTGGCCGAAGTTCACGCAGACGTAGTCCGAGCCTGCGGGACCGGCCTCGGTGTCGGCGCAATTCGACACGGGGGTGTCGATGTCCTCGATGCCGTCTGCGCCGGGCGCGCCGGACTCGTTGTTCACGCTATCCTTCACGATCTGGCAGGGCTGCGTGCAGACCGGGTAGAAGCCGGCGAGGATGCCAGGCACCGGAGAGGCGAGGCAGAGATCGCCATCGCATTGGTTGTGCATGCAGGCCGGGTAGTCCGGGTTGTCCACCTGCTCCGCCGGGTTGGCGGGGTTGGGGATCGTGGGCAGGCAGTCGGCGTTGATGCCGCAGTGGGAGCCGAGCTTCAGCTTCGGCACGTCGCACTGGCCGCTGGAGGTGCACTCCTGGCCCGCGGGGCAGGAGCCGCAGTTCGAGCCGTCAAGGCCCGTGCCACACTGCTTGGCCGCGCAGGGATCGACGCACACGCCGGTGCCGTCGCCCACATCGCCGCCATCGCAGAAGAGGCCGGACGCGCAGCTACCGCAGTCGGTCTCGCCGTCGGAGCCCAGGCCGCAGTCCGCGAGGTCGCAGGGACCCGCGGGGGTGTCGGTCCCTGGCTCGCCCGTGCTTCCGGTGCCGCCGATGGCGTCCGCGCCGCCTTCGCCGCCCTCGCCGCCCTCGCCGCCCTCGCCCGTGCCCGTGCCCGTGCCCGTGCCCGTGCCCGTGCCGCTTCCGCCGGCCGGACCGGAGGCATCGTCTCCGCCACTATCGCATGCACCGAGGGGGGCCAGCGCGAGCACTCCGCCCGCCAACACCGCCAGCAGCTTTCCGTTCCTGATGCTCATCGTCGTCTCCTCGGTGGACGGCTCGGGGTGGGGGTGCCGTCGTCGGATTTTCTTAGGAAAATCAAGGGGATAGGGGGTTCTGGCCCAGAGGCGGCGAAGCATAGAGGGGGCCCCCCCCTGGTGTCAAGGCAAAGACCGGGCGGGCGATCCAGGCTCCTGGACACCCCCATGGGAGGATGCCGGTGGTCGCCACCGGCCGGCACGAGGGGGTCGCCACCGGCCGGCACGAGGGGGCAGCAGGGGGCACGAGGGGGCACGAGGGAAGGGGGCTTCGCGCGCGCGAATCTCGGATGGAGCGGGCTCGACCTGGACTCGACCTGGGCTCGACCGGGTTTCGAGGCTCGCTGCGGGCTCGTCTCGAGGTCCGAGGCCGAGCCCCCCCCCAATGCGCGGTCCGCCCACCTCGCGAGGAGCCGGTGTCGCCCTCTTGAAGGCGGGGGTTCTTTTGTCGGAACGAGAGCGTGCTCGTCACGCGTTCGCGGGGACGCCACAAGACCTCCCCTTGGGCCGTGTCACGTCGGG
>CAZEHU010000215.1:1810-5869 GCA_964511605.1 uncultured Myxococcales bacterium | reverse complement strand
ACGCGACCTTCGGCAGGATGCGAGCGCGCACCCCCTCGGTGGCCAGGGCGAGGAGGGCCGGATGGAGCGGGTCGCCCGACCCCTCGCCCCCCATCCGCGCGCACGCCGTGTCGAGCGCATAGAGCTCCATGGTCAGATCCGCGAGCCCGGCGAGCACGGTCTGCTCTTGCTCCATGCCCGTGCCGAGGCGCTCCATCGCCGCGGCGGCGAGGCGGCCGATCGCCCAGCGAAGGTCCTCACAGAGGGGCTCGGCGCCCGGCGCGGCCCCAGGGGCAGGTCCTTGCCCCTGGCCGAAGAGGTCCGCCATAGGCAGGGCCCCGGTCATGGCGCGCTTGAAGAGGGTGCCTGCGACGAGCAGGCGGTTGACCTCGTTGGTGCCCTCGTAGATTCGCTTGACCCGCACGTCCCGATAGATCCGGCAGACCGGATACTCCTCGATGAAGCCGTAGCCTCCGTGGATCTGTACCGCCTCATCGGCGACCAGGGCGAGGTGCTCGGTCCCCGAGACCTTGATCATCGCCGTCGCGGCCGAGTGGGCCTTCAGGACTCGGCCGGCCTCTTGCGGGCTGGCCTCCTCGAGGCCCTCGGGCAAAGCGAGGTCCATCGAGCGCGCGGTCCGGAAGCCCACGCCCTCCATGAGGAAGATGCGGGCCGACATCTCGGCGAGCTTCTGCCGGATGAGGCCGAGCTGCCCGATCGTGCGGCCGAACTGCTTGCGCTCCGAGGCGTAGCGGGCCGAGAGGTCGAGGGCGTCCCGGGCATATCCGAGCGCGCCGAAGCCCAGCTTCATCCGCCCGATGTTCAGCGTATTGAAGGCGACCCGATGGCCCTTGCCGATCTCCCCGATCACGTGATCGGCAGGGATGTGAACGTCCTCCAGGGTGAGCGAGGCCGTGATCGAGCCCTTCAGGCCCATCTTCCGCTCCGGCGGCCCGGCGTGCAGGCCCGGCGACTCGCCGGGGACCAGGAAGGCGGTGAAGGCCTCGCCGTCCACCTTGGCGAAGAGGGTGTACAGGCCGGCCATGCCGGCGTTGGTGATGAACTGCTTCGTGCCGTTCAGCACGAAGCTGCCGTCGGGCTCGCGGTCGGCGCGGGTGCGGATCGCCAAGGCATCCGACCCCGCCGAGGGCTCGGTGAGGGCGTAGGCCCCGATGCGCTCGGCTCGGACGAGCTGGGGCAGGTAGCGGGCCTTCAGCGCCTCCGAGCCGAACAGGGCGAGGGGGAAGGTACCGATGCCGAAGTGGGCCCCCACCGCGTTGGAGAAGGAGGCCTGGCGGGCCACCTGGGCGGAGACCACCATCGACGTGGTCAGCCCGAGGCCGAGGCCGCCGAAGCGCTCCGGTACCTCGATCCCCGTCAGGCCCACCGACGCCGCGCGGTCGAAGAGATCCAGCAGCACGCCGCGCTCGCCGGCCTCGATCGCTTCGCTCTTCGGGAGGACCTCCCGCTCCATGAAGGCGCGGATGGCGTCCTCCATGAGGCGCTCGTCCTCGCTCAGGGCTTCCGGGGTTCCGATCGTGCCGGGCGGGGTAGGGCTCAGCAGGAAAGCGAGATCGCCACCGGGGCGGGTGATATCAGGCTGCATGGGCGGCCTCCGCGCTGCGGTCGGGGCTATGGGGGAGGACGACGATGCGGACGACGCCTCCCTGGGTCAGGCGGGTGAGGGCGGCGCCGGCCTCGGCCAGCGGATAGCGGGCGGAGATGGACGCGCTCAGGTCCAGGCGGCCGGTCGCCACCAGCTCGAGGAGATCGACGATGTCCGCACGATCCATGCCGAAGGAGCCGAGCACGGCCTGCCCGCGCCCGACGAAAGCGGCGAGGGGCGGCAGGGTGGGGCGGGCTGGCCCGACCCCGACCAGCACGGCGCGGCCCCCCTTGTCGAGGGCCTTCACCGCGAGGGCGACGGTGTCGGGGCGGCCCACACACTCGATCGAGACGTCGACTCCGGGTCGATCGAGGTGCTCGGAGATCGCGGCGCGTACGCCCGCCTGGGTCGGGTCGATCGCGAGGTCGGCCCCGAGGGCTCGCGCCCGCTCCAGCGCGGCCGGATCACGGTCCACCGCTACGACCGTGGAGGCGCCCATGAGCCTCGCGAGGAGGACGGCGTGGCTGCCGAGTCCGCCACATCCGAAGACCGCCACGCTCTCCCCGGCGCGCAGCCCCGCACGCCGCCGCAGCGCGTGGAAGGGGGTGGCGACGCCATCTGTCACGATCGCGCCGACCTCGAAGGGCACGCCCTCGGGCAGCGGGATGAGGGCACGCTCCGGGGCGATCACGTACTCGGCGAGGGAGCCCTCACGCAGCATGCCGAAGATCGAGGAGCGATCGCAGAGGGACTCCCGCCCCGCGTGGCACCAGCGGCAGGTGCCACAGGACGCGGTCGGGAAGAGCACCACCCGATCTCCCCGGCGCGCGGTGCGGACTCCGGCGCCGACCGCCTCGACGAGGCCCGCGGCCTCGTGGCCGAGGGTGATGGGGGTGTGGGCCACGGGCAGGTCGCCCTCGACCGCCAGGTGTACGTCCGTGCCGCAGAGGCCGCAGGCGTGCACGGCTACCAGCACCTCACCGGGGCCGGGCACCGGGCGGGGGAGGGTGTCGATGGCCAGCGGCCGGCCCGGCTCGTGGAGCCGCGCGGCCCGCATGGTGGTCGAGGCGCTCATGGCGGGGGCGCTCCGCGGGGGCCGGCGCCCCCCAAGAGCCCGTCCAGCAGCAGCTCGAAGGCGGCGGCCAGCTCGTCATCGTCCTGGTGGGGGCTCGCGTCCAGGTTGGCGCGCGAGTCCCTCAAGACCATCAGGCCCACGAGGAGGCCCCAGATCGTATCGGCGGCCAGGCGCGCATCCGGGACCTCGAGGAGGTCGCCCAGGAGGGCCGCGAAGCGCCGGAAGTTGTCGCCGGAGCGGCGCGCGATCTCCGCCTTCACGTCGTCGTCCACGGTGGCCGTCGACTGGGGATGGGCCAGGTAAGCGAAGACCTGGAAGTACTCCGGGTGGCTGCCGCGGACCTCCGTGAAGAAGCGCCAGAGGGCCCTCAGCCTCTCGCGGCGCGGGGCCTCGCTCGCGGCGATCTCCGCGATGCCCGCGGCGAGGTGGTCGATGCCCTCGAAGAGCAGGGAGACCAGGATCCCGTCCTTGCTCTTGAAGTGGAAGAAGAGCGTCGCCTCCGACAGCTCGCAGCGCTCGGCGATGCGTCGCGTGGTGGTGCCGTTGAAGCCCCGCTCCGCCAGGAGCGCTCGGGTCGCCGCCAGCACCGAATGCCGCCGCGCCTCCCGCTCCCGCTGTCGCCTCTCCTTGATGCCCATCATGCCTCCAGAGCGCGAGCGATCGTCTCGCGCTGGACCTCGCTGGTGCCCTCGCCGAGCTCCAGCACCTTGCAGTCCCGGTAGTAGCGCTGGGCTGCGCTCTCGCGCATGTAGCCCTGGGCACCGGACAGGTGCAGCGCGCGCTCGCAGACCCACGTGCAGGCCTCCGTAGCGAAGAGCTTGGCCATCGACGCTTCGGTGCTGTGCGGCTCGCCCGCGTCCGCGAGGCGGGCCGCGGAGAGGGTGAGCTGCCAGGCGGCCTCGAGGCGACAGGCCATCTCGGCCAGCGTGAAGCGAACGAACTGGTGGCCGACGAGGCGCCGTCCGAACTGGACTCGCTCCTTGGTATAAGCGAGCGAGGACTCCAGGGCGGCGCGCCCCAGCCCGACCCCGAAGGCGGCGGCAGCGATGCGGCCGAGGGTCAGCACCCTCATCGCCCGGAGCAGGCCCGTGCCCTCGGCGCCCAGGCGGGAGGAGACCGGGATCCGGCAGCCCTCGAGGATCACCTCGGCGGTCTCCGCGGCGCCCATCCCCAGCTTGTGCATAGGCGGACCCACACGGAGCCCCTCGGTCCCGCGCTCCACCACGAGCACCGACAGGCCCTTGAGCCCCCTCTCGGGGGCGGTGGAGGCCACCACCACGAAGAGGTCGGCGAAGGGGGCGTTGGTGATGTAGAGCTTGCTGCCGTCCAGGACTTGGTGATCCCCCTCCCATCGTGCCCGCGTGGCCACACGCGGGACATGTGCTCATGCTCTATTCTG
>CAZEHU010000215.1:0-1800 GCA_964511605.1 uncultured Myxococcales bacterium | reverse complement strand
CCCCATGCTCCGGCCGGCCAGGGCCTCCGGAAGCCAGCGCGCCCGCTGGCGCTCGTCACCGAGGTGGAGGACGGCGCCGCAGGCGAGCGCCGTGTGCACGTAGGCGCCGAGCGCGACGCCCGCGGAGCCGCGTGCGAGCTCGGCGCAGAGGATGGCATAGAGCACCGAGCCCCCCCCGCTGCCGCCCACGGCCTCCGGGAAGGTCGTGCCGAGCCAGCCGAGCTCCCCGAGGCGCGGGAGGAGCTCCCGGGGGTAGCGCTCCGCTTCGTCCCACGCTCGGGCATGGGGCACGATCTCCCGCTCGACGAAGGCCCGGACGACACCCTGGAGCTGGGCCTCGGTCGGATCGAGGAGGCGGCTCGCCAGGGCCATCACATCCCCCGGAAGCGCGGCGCACGCTTCTCGAGGAATGCCGCCACGCCCTCGCGATGGTCCTCGGTCTGCAGGCATTGGGTCTGCACGAAGATCTCGTAGTCGAACTCACGCTCCATGCTCAGCTCGAGGGAGCGCCGCATGGCCCTCTTGGTATAGGCCAGCGCGAGGGGGGCGCCGCCGGCCAGGGTGCGGGCGAGGCCGCCGACCGCGTCGTCGAGCGCCGCCGCGGGTACGACCCGCGTGACGAGGCCGATTCGCGCAGCCTCGTCCGCGGACACGAAGCGTCCGGTCATGGCGATCTCCGTGGCGCGACCGAGCCCCACGAGGCGCGGCAGGAAGTAGCCCGCGGACATATCGCAGCCCGCGAGGCCGAGCTGCACGAAGGGAGCCCGCAGCCGGATGCCCTCGGCCGCGAGGCGGAAGTCCGAGGCCATGGCCAGGCCCAGCCCGCCGCCCACGGCGTCTCCGTGCAGGCGGGCGATGACCGGCTTGTCCATGGTCGAGAGGAGCCGGATGGGATCGAGGTAGCGATCGACGATGCGCTCCCACTCGCCGGCGTCCCGGCGGCGCATCTGGCCGATGTCGGCCCCGGCGCAGAAGGCCCGGCCCCGGCCCGCGAGGACGAGGGCGCGGACGTCGGGATCCTCCGCGACCTCGCGGAGCGCCCCGATGAGCGCGTCCAGGGTGGGGGCGTCGATGGCGTTCAGGCGCTCGGGCCGGTTCAGGGTGAGGGTGGCGATGCCCTCGCATCGCTCGAGGAGGACGGTCTCGCTCATGACCCTGTGCCTCCGGATGCTGCCAGCCCGAACGCGCGCGCGGCGTTGTCTCGCACGACCTTGCGGTAGGTCTCCGGGGAGAGCCCCAGCCCGTCCACCTCCGAGAGCGCCCGCTGGAAGGACAGCAGGGGATAGTCCGTGGCCCAGATCACCTTGTCGCGGCCCCAGCCCCGGACGAAGTCCCGGAAGACCTCGGGCCAGTGCGCGGGGGTGCGGGCGGAGGTCTCGACGTAGACGTTCTCGTGCTTCCACGCGAGGGTCATCATCTCCTCGTGCCAGGGCTGGCCGAGGTGGCAGCCGATGATGGTGAGCTCGGGGAAAGCGAGCGCCACCTCGTCCAGGTAGATGGGGCGGCCGCACGCGGAGGGCAACAGGGGCCCGGTATGGCCTACCTGGATGCAGACCGGCACGCCCAGCTCGGCGCACTTGATGTAGACCGGCCAGTAGTGCTTCTCGTTCGGCGCCAGCCCGGTCATGCCATCGCCGTTCATGTAGGGCTCGAGCCGGACGGCGATGAGGCCGAGCTCCTCGACCAGGTACTCCACCTGCCGGGCCACCTCCATCGGCTTGCGCATGACGTTCAGGGTGCCGGCCCCAAAAAAGCGATCGGGGAATCTCCGGCAGAGCCCCGCGACCTCCTCATTAGACA
>CAZEHU010000214.1:0-5893 GCA_964511605.1 uncultured Myxococcales bacterium | reverse complement strand
GCCAAAACGGCGGATGGCCGCGACGCTGTCGCCGCCCCCCACCACACTATGGGTCGATGCATGGGCGATCGCGTGGGCGACGCCCTCGGTGCCCGCCGCAAAGGGGGCGATCTCGAAGATGCCCATCGGGCCGTTCCAGAAGGCGGTCTTCGAGGCCTGGACCTCGGCCTCGTAGCGGGCGCGGGTCGCCGGGCCGATGTCCACGGCGATGCCATCGTCCGGGAAGTCCTCGCTCGTGGCGACCCAGGTCTCGGCGTCCTCGCTGACCTCGCGGACCACGACGTGATCGGTGGGCAGGAGGAGCTCGGTGCCCCTCCCCTCGGCCTTCAGCAAGGCCCGGCGGGCCAGGGGGATCTTGTCCTCCTCGACCCGCGAGTTGCCGAGCCGGATGCCCTGGGCGGCGAGGAAGGTGTAGGCCATCGCGCCGCCGATCAGCAGGCGATCCACCTTGGTGGTCAGGTTCTCCACCACCCCGACCTTGCCGGCGACCTTGGCGCCGCCGAGCACCGCCACGAAGGGGCGCTCGGGCTTGCCGAGCAGGGGGCTCAGGTGGGCGAGCTCCTTCTCGATGAGGAGGCCGGCCCCCCGCTCCGCCACCAGACGCGGGAGCGCGTGGACCGAGGCGTGGGCGCGGTGAGCGGCCCCGAAAGCGTCGTTGACGTAGACCTCGGCGAGGGCGGCGAGCTGGCGCGCGAAGTCCGCATCGTCCGAGGTCTCGCCGGGATGCCAGCGCAGGTTCTCGAGGAGCACGATCTGCCCCTCCCTCAGCTCCCGCACCAGCTTGCGGGGGCCGTCCCCCACCGGCTCGTCGGGCAGCAAGACGTCGAGCTCGAGCAGCTCGGCGAGCCGGGACCCGACCGGGGCGAGGCTCAGCTTCGGCACTCGCTTGCCCTTGGGGCGTCCGAGGTGGCTCGCCAGGATCAGGCGGGCGCCGCGGCCGAGGGCGTGGCGGATCGTAGGCAAGGCGGCCTGGATGCGGGTGTCGTCGGCCACCGAGCCGTCGGCGGCCAAGGGACAGTTGAAGTCGACCCGCAGGAGGACGCGGCGGCCCTCCAGATCCAGGTCCTCGATCGAGCGGATGGTCGTCGCCATGGGGCTCACCTCGGGGACACGAGCGGGCACAGGCTACTGGCAGGCCCTCGGGCGTCAAGGGGGATGGGTAGACGAGGGCGCGCACACCCTCGTAGCGTGCAGCCGTGACTCCCGACCGGCTCCGACTGCTCGGCGCGATCCTCCTGGTCGCCGCTGGCCTCACCCTCGCGATGCCTACGGTGGGCTGGGGCTGGCCGGCCCTGTGCTGCTGGGCCCCCCTGCTGGTGCTCGCGCGGGACCTGAGGACGTTCAAGCAGCGGCTCTTGGCCGGGTGGCTGGCCGGCGCGCTCTATGAGGGCATCCTCTTCCGGTGGGTCGCCTTCACGATGGAGCAGATGTCGGGCTTGCCGCCCTGGGCGGCGGCCGGCTGCCTGGTGGCGTACGCCCTGTGGCACGGGCTGCAGGCCGGGGTGTTCCTGGCCCTCGCGGAGCCGCTGCGGCTCCGGGCCGCGCGGACCCACCCGGGCCTCGGGCCCCTGACCGTGGGCGCCACCTTCGCTATCACCCAGTGGGTCTGGCCCTACCTCTTCCCCTGGTCCCTCGGGCACGCCCTCTGGCAGTGGGGCCCCGGCGCCTCGATCGCGGCGCTGGGCGGGGTGCCGCTGATGGCCGCAGCGAACGTCACCGTCAACGCCCTGATGGCGGAGGCCTGGCTCGAGCGCACGTGGCGGCCGCTCGCGCCCGGGGCCGCCGCTCTGGCCCTGGTCTTCGGCTTCGGCTTCGGCTGGAGCGCCCACGTCGAGAGCGCGCCGATCACCCGCACCCTGCGGGTCGCTGTCGTGCAGATGAACTACAGCCTCGAGGAGAAGAAGGGCGCCAATCCGACCATGCGGGCGAGGTTCCTCGACCGCCTCGACGCTACGCTCCGAGCCCTCCCGCCCGATCGCTTCGACCTCGTCGTCGCCTCCGAGGGCGCCTACCCCTTGTACTGGCGGGTCGATGCCGATACGTGGCAGCCGCCGCCGGGCGGCAAGACACCCTTCCACGTCAAGGCGACCCGAAGGGTGCAGGAGGCGCTCCGCGCCGGGCCCCGTACCCACGCGATCATCGGCGGCATGCGGCAGACCGAGGAGGGGCGGACCCGCAACGGCGCGGTGCACTTCGGCCCGGAGGGGCGGATCCTGGGCCACTACGACAAGAACATCCTCGTGCCCTTCGGCGAGTACCTGCCCGGCACGACGATCTTCCCGAGCCTGGCGGGCTCGATCCCGGGCATCAGCGACTTCGAGCCCGGCGACACCCCGTGCCACTACGAGGTGGCAGGAGAGCCCGTGGTCTGCGGAATCTGCTACGAGTCGATCTTCGCCGGCTTCACGCGGGAGACCGCGGGCGACAGCGCCCGCCTGCTCGTCAACCTGACCATCGACGTATGGTTCGGGACCAGCACCGCGCCGCCTTTCCACCTGATGGTGCAGTCGCCCCGCGCCGCGGAGCTGGGCATCCCCCTGGTCCGGAGCGCGCTGACCGGGATCTCCTCGGTGATCGGCCCCAATGGAGTGCCGCTGGTGATGGGCGGGATCAATACGAAGGAGGTGCTGGACGTCGAGGTCCCGCTCCGGGATCTGAGCCCCCCCTACCGCACCCTCGGCCCGCTGCCCGCCTGGCTGATGCTGGCTTGGATCTTCTGGCTCAGCGCGGCCCTCCTCCGGGAGCGCAGGGGGGCCCAAGCGGGGGAGCCGCCCCCCGCCTGATCCCCGGGTCGGGAACTTCCTGAGATCGAAGGTGTCGCTGGTGCGTCGGAGGACGACGTGCCCGCGACCCCCCTCTCTGAAGACGACCCACGCTTCCTCGCAGCGCTCCACCGCGGCGATGAGCGGGCCTTCTCGCTCCTCGTCCGCGCCTACGAGGATCGGGTCTTCGCTATCTGCCTGCGCCTGCTCGGCCAGCGGGAGGAGGCGCGGGACGTGGCCCAGGAGGTCTTCGTCACCGTCTATCGGAAGATCGATCGCTTCCGCGGGGACTCGAAGCTGAGCACGTGGATCTACCGGGTGGCCACGAACCACGCGAAGAACCGCATCAAGTACCTGGCCCGGCGCTACGATCGCCGCCAGGAGAGCTACGAGGCGATGGTGGTCGAGCCGGTGAGCGAGCGGGGACCGAACCGCCCGCCCCGCCCCGACGAGGAGATCGACGGGCGGCGCCTCGAGGCCTTCCTGCAGCGCGCCCTCGCGCTCCTCGAGCCCGACCAGCGGGAGGCGGTCATCCTCCGGGACCTCGAGGGCTTGCCCTACGACGAGATCGCCGAGATCACCGGCGCCACCCTCGGCACGGTCAAGAGCCGCATCCACCGCGGCCGTACACGCCTGATGGCCTCGATCGAGGCATGGCAGGCCGGCGAAGACCCCACCCTCTCTCCCACCCGAATGCCCCCCCGCGCCGCCCCCAAGCGAGGCCGCGCGGTCGCCAGGACCGCGGAGGGCACCGCCGGCCGTGCCCTCGGCCTGGCGGTGGCCCGAGGAGAGCTCCCATGAGCGCCCCCCTGCACGATCCCCGTCGTCCCCCCGAGCTGCCGATAGGGAGCCACGGAGGCTCCCCCGCCGATGCGGCCGAGGAGCCAGGTCCCGCCTGGCTCGAGCGCCTGGACGCCCTGGCCCACGGTCCCCCGCCGGCGCGCTCGGAGGAGGAGGGAGCTCGGGGCCGCGAGGAGGGCGATCGCGACGAGTCCTTCGAGCGCTACCGGCGGACGGTGGAGCTCCTCGGAAGCCTGGAGCGGCCAAAGGCCCCGGAGGGCTTCGCCGCCAGCGTTCGGCGGCGCATCCGCCGGCGCCAGCGCTACCAACGCAGCCTGGCCGGCGCCCGCGCCCACCCCGACGCCCGCCCGCCTTGGGAGGCGCTCCTGAACCTGGTCCTCCTCGGGGCCCTGGTGGCCCTCTGGTTCGCGACGATCCCCCGCGCGGACCGGCCGCCCCTGCCGGTGGATCCGCGCACCCTCTCGCGCCAGAGCCACGAGGCCGGCTCGAGCGCCGGCATCGCCCTGGCGATCCTCCACACCTACGGCGAGGTGGACGTCGTCGAGGGCAGCGAGGGCCCCCTCGGCATCACCTATCGGCTGACCCTCCCGCGAGACCACCTGAGCACGCTGCGTAGGGAGCTCAGCCTCTACCCCTTCATAGAGACCCGCGGGCCGCCCTTGCCGGCGTACCAGCGGGAGCATGTGGAGATAAGAGTGCGGGCTTCGCCACGCTGACGCCATCCTGCACGCCACCGGAGTCGAACGGCCCTTCCTTGGACACAGCCGCGCGGATAGGATGCGCGCGTGAAGCAGAAGCGCCGATACCGCCGGAGGACGAAGGGCGGAGGGTTGGTCGAGGCGTGGCCCGGTGCGGTCATGCCTCCAGATGAGCTGTCACGAGTCGTACACTACGCCGGCAGCTCGGAGCACAAGAAGCGTCCCGTCCACGGGTCCTTCGGACTGGCTGCAGACTTGAGATCGGATGCCTCCAGATGCCCATCGGAGGTCACAAGGGGTGAGGCACAGAAGGCCCTCGAGGAGGCGGTCCGACCTCGCTGTGTCAGCGAGGCGTTCGACCAGGGCTTTCCCCGCTATGTTTGGGCTCGGGCCGACGGGCGCCTGTACGCTGCGCGGCTCACGAACGCTACCGCTGGCCACTACAAGGGCTGGCCCATCGAGGAGTTCGAGCTCCCGACCGACCGCGACGGACGCCTGCGGTGGACGGCTTGGGAGGGGGGCGACGGTGGTTGAGATCGGCTTCGAGTGGGAGCGAGCTGCCGGCGTGGGCTCGGATGCCCTGGCCAGAACCTGGGCCCGAATCGAGTTCCGGGTCGAGGGCCGCCCCATGACGCGGTTCTGGTCCGAAGACACTCAGTCCCTGCGAAGCGGCGTCTATGGCTCCCTGCTCCCACTCGCCGCCTGGATCGCGCGGAACTGGTGGGTCCTCCTGTTCCAGGGCAGCACCGCCCGGGGGGTGTCGCGGGGGCCTCGATCGTCGAGGAGCCGCGCGGCTCAGAAGTGGTTCCGGCATCACAACCTGCTCTTCGCGCGGGAAGGCATGGCGTATCCCGATCTGTCCATCATGAGATTGGACGGACAGGCGGCCTACCTGTGGAACGGCGATCCTGGAACGGAGTCCACGGCTGGCCGCTTCCTGGATTCCGGCAGAGCTGTGGGTTCTCTCGACTCGGCGCGAGCCCAGCTCGCGCGCGTCGTGGTCGCGGTCATCGAGAGAACCGCCGCCGTCGAAGGCGACGCCACGGTCGACGAATTGCGCTCGGATTGGGACGCGGTCGTCGAGTCGACCAGGAGCGAGTTCAGCCTCTGTCAGAAGTTCGGAGTGATGGGCATCGATCCGTACCAGGCCGAGGGCGCGACGTCGAGCATCGACGCTCTCGAAGCGAGCCTCGATGCGCTGAACCTGGAGGACCTGGTGCTCGCCGACCTGTTGGCCGCGAGCACACCGCAAGATCTGGGGGAGAATCAAGCAGCCGCGCAGCACATGATCGACGCCCTGGACTCGGGCGTGCGAGATGGCCACAACGTTGACGTGGAGTATCCTCGCAACCGCCGCGCCTACGTCGCGGGCTTCGAGCGAGCCCGTCAGCTCCGCGAGCAGCTCGATCTCGATCCAGAGGCCCCGATACGGGACCTGGACGACATCGTCAGCCAGGTACTCGGTACACGATTCGAGCTACGCTCGGTGCCAGGTGAGGGCACTGCTATCGAAGGCGTGGTCCAGGCCAACGGAGCTGCGGGTGCTGTGGTCGCAGAGCGCTCCAGTGCGGCCGGCCGCCGCTTCCACATGGCCCGTGTGGTCCATCACGCGCTCTTTGCGGCCTCGCCGAC
>CAZEHU010000213.1:3056-5920 GCA_964511605.1 uncultured Myxococcales bacterium | reverse complement strand
GCATAAGCTCCCCTTCAAGACCCGCTTCGCCAAGCGCGACGAGGTGACGGCATGAAGCCCCACGATCTCCGCCAGCTCGAGCTCGAGGACCTCCAGGCCAAGGTCAAGGCCCTGCGCGAGGACCTCTTTCAGATCCGCTTCCGCCACGCCACGGCGCAGCTCGCGGACTCCTCCGAGATCTCCAAGACCCGCCGCACCCTGGCGCGCGCCCTCACCCTCCTCGGTGAGCGCGAGCGCGAGGGCGCCCTAGCCGCCGGCCAGTAGGGAGGGCAGACGCCATGAGCGAAGCCGCCAACAAGAAGACCCTCATCGGGCTCGTGGCCTCCGACAAGATGGACAAGACCATCGTCGTCGAGGTCACCCGCCGCACCATCCACCCGGTGTACCGCAAGTACATCCGGCGCTCGAAGCGCTACAAGGCGCACGACGAAGCGAATACCTGCAAGGTCGGCGACCGCGTCCTCATCGAGGAGTGCCGTCCGCTGAGCGCGCAGAAGCGCTGGCGCCTCAAGGAGATCCTGGAGCGCGCGGTCTAGACCTCGCGCTCCTCGACGCGGCGAGCCGGACCCCACGGGCCGGCCCCGGAAGCAGGAGAACCCCATGATTCAGATGCAGACCATGCTCGCCTCCGCGGACAACTCCGGCGCGAAGCGGCTCCAGTGCATCAAGGTCCTCGGTGGATCGAAGCGCAAGTACGCCTCCATCGGCGACATCGTGCTCGTCTCCGTCAAGGAGGCCCTGCCCAAGAGCAAGGTCAAGAAGAAGGACGTCCTGAAGGCCGTCATCGTCCGGACCGCCAAGGAGATCCGCCGCAAGGACGGCTCCTCGATCCGCTTCGACGAGAACGCGGCCGTGGTCATCAACCCCGGCGGGGAGCCCATCGGGACACGCATCTTCGGCCCTGTGGCGCGTGAGCTTCGCGCCAAGCGCTTCATGAAGATCGTCTCCCTCGCTCCCGAAGTCCTCTAGGAGGTCTCCCGATGCAGCGCATCCGCAAGGACGACACCGTCCGCGTCATCAAGGGCAAGGAGCGTGGCAAGGAGGGCAAGGTCCTCGGCTTCACGCATAAGGGGGAGCGCGTCCTCGTCGAGGGCCTGAACCTCGTCAAGCGCCACACCCGCCCGACCCAGACCAGCCCCCAGGGCGGCATCATCGAGAAGGAGGCAGGCATCCACCTGTCCAACGTGATGCCGCTGACCCCAGAGGGCCGACCGACCCGCGTCACGTTCGTCGTGAACGACGAGGGTCAGAAGGTCCGCTACTCCAAGAAGCACGACGAGTACCTGGACTAGCACGATGGCCACCGCACATCCCCGACTCCGCACCCTCTACGAGACCGAGCTCCGTGGCCGCCTGGCCGAGGACTTCGGCTACTCCAACCCCCACCAGATCCCCAAGGTCACCAAGATCAGCGTGAACATGGGTCTGGGCAAGGCGGTCGCGAACCCGAAGATCATCGAGTTCGCCGTCAAGGAGCTCGCCCAGATCACCGGGCAGAAGCCCATCGTGACCCGCGCGCGCAAGTCCATCGCGACGTTCAAGCTGCGTGAGGGTATGCCGATCGGCTGCAAGGTCACCCTCCGCAAGGAGCGCATGTACGAGTTCCTCGATCGCCTCCTGACGGTGGCGCTCCCCCGCGTGCGCGACTTCAAGGGCGTGAGCCCCAAGGCCTTCGACGGCCGCGGCAACTACTCCCTCGGTCTGCGCGAGCAGATCATCTTCCCCGAGATCGACTACGACAAGGTCCAAGAGATCCACGGGCTCAACGTCACCATCTGCACCTCGGCGAAGACCGACGACGAGGCGCGCAGGCTGCTGAAGTACTTCGGCATGCCCTTCCGCAAGTAGGAGAGCGTCATGGCGAAGACGTCTCAGCTCGTTCGCTCCAAGCGACCCCAGAAGTTCAAGGTCCGCGAGTACAACCGCTGCAAGCGCTGCGGTCGTCCTCGGGCCTTCCTGCGTCGCTTCGAGCTCTGCCGCATCTGCTTCCGTCAGCTCTCGCTGCTCGGCCAGATCCCCGGCGTGACCAAGGCCAGCTGGTAGGAGGACTGATCATGGCTATGACCGATCCCATCGCAGACCTTCTCACGCGGATCCGCAACGCGCAGGTCGCCCGCCACGAGACTACCGTGGTTCCGGCTTCGCGCATCAAGGAGCGGATCTGCTCGATCCTCGCCGAGGAGGGCTTCATCAAGTCCTTCCAGCGTGTGCCCCAGAAGCCGCAGGACGAGATCGTCGTCGAGCTGAAGTACCTCGGCAAGCGCTCGAAGGGCGCCATCGAGGGCGTCCAGCGCGAGTCCCGTCCGGGCCGCCGGGTATACGTGGGGGCCGAAGAGATCCCGCGCGTCCGCCACGGCCTCGGCATCGCGATCGTGTCCACGTCCAAGGGCGTGCTCACCGACCACAACGCTCGTAAGGAGCATGTGGGCGGAGAGCTGCTCTGCTCGGTCTGGTAGGAGGCCCCCATGTCTCGTATCGGCAAGATGCCCGTGCCCGTGCCTAAGGGCGTCGAGGTGAAGATGAGCGGCAGCCACGTCGCGGTCAAGGGCCCCTTGGGCCAGCTCGCCCGTGACTTCGAGCGCGTCACCATCACCCACGAGGGTGAGGAGCTCCTCGTCAAGCCCATGAGCGACTCGCGCACCGATGGCGCGATGTGGGGCCTCGGGCGGAGCCTGCTCAACAATATGGTCGTCGGCGTCTCCAAGGGCTTCGAGCGGAGGCTGAACATCAACGGTGTCGGCTATCGCGCGGACGTCCAGGGGACCACCGTCGTCTTCCAGCTCGGCTACAGCCACTCGATCGAGTTCCCCTTCCCGGAGGGGATCACCATCGAGGTGGACAAGCAGAACAACGTGACCGTCAAG
>CAZEHU010000213.1:0-3046 GCA_964511605.1 uncultured Myxococcales bacterium | reverse complement strand
GTCAAGGGGATCGACAAGCAGGTGGTCGGTGAGACCGCCGCCCAGATTCGCTCGCTCCGTCCGCCCGAGCCCTACAAGGGCAAGGGCGTGAAGTACGCGGAAGAGGTCATCAAGCGCAAGGCCGGCAAGGCCGCGGCCTAGGGGGATCCACGATGAGCCTCAAGAATACGAACAAGCGCGCCATGTGGCAGCGGCGCAAGCGTCGGATGCGGCATCGCCTCACCGGCACGCCTGAGCGCCCGCGCATGACGGTCTTCAAGTCCAACAAGCACATGTACGCTCAGGTCATCGACGACGAGAGCGGCAAGACCCTCGCTAGCGCGTCGACCCTCCTCGGGGAGCTCGCCGGGGCGACCGAGGGCAAGAAGAAGACCGAGGCCGCCAAGGCGGTGGGCGCCCTGGTCGCCGAGCGCTGCAAGGCGGCCGGCATCGACACCGTGGTCTTCGACCGCAACGGATACCCCTACGCGGGTCGCGTGGCCGCCCTGGCCGACGCCGCCCGTAAGGCCGGCCTGGGCTTCTAGGTCAGGAGAGCACGATGGCGCAGCAGCGAAGAAGCGATCGACGGGACCAGCGCGACGACCTCGAAGAGGGACTCGTCGACAAGGTCATCAACATCAACCGCGTGTCCAAGGTCGTCAAGGGCGGCCGCCGCTTCAGCTTCTCGGCCATCGTGGTCGTGGGCGATGGGGCGGGGCGCGTGGGGGTGGCCACCGGCAAGGCCAACGAGGTCCCGGAGGCGATCCGCAAGGCCCGGCAGCGGGCCGCCGGCAACCTGGTCCAGGTGCCGATCATCAACGAAACCATCCCCCACGAGGTGGTGGGGCGCGCCGGCGCGGGCTCGGTCCTGCTGAAGCCGGCCAGCCCCGGTACCGGCGTCATCGCCGGCGGCGCTGTCCGCGCCATCATCGAGGCGGCGGGCATCCACAACGTGCTGACCAAGTGCCTGGGCTCCAACACCCCCCACAACGTCGTGCACGCGACCATGAATGCCCTCGAGCGTCAGCTCAGCCCCGAGGAGGCGGCCATCCGCCGCGGCCTGCCGGTCGAGGAGATGCGGGCGCGCCACAAGGGAGTCAGCGCATGAGCGCGACGTCGACCATGAAGGTGACGCTGGTCAGGAGCTACTTCAAGGCCGACAAGCGTCAGCAGAAGGTCCTCGACGGCCTGGGGCTCAAGAGGCGCCACCAGGTCCGTGAGCTCGAGGATACCCCGGCCACCCGCGGCATGGTCCGCAAGGTCAGCCACCTCGTCGCCGTCGGCGGCGAGGGCTAGGAGAGATGAGATGAACGAGCTGAGCCGACTGAAGCCGCCCAAGGGCGCGCGGAAGAAGCGCAAGCGAGTGGGTCGTGGGCCGGGCAGCGGAACCGGCAAGACCTGCGGCAAGGGACACAAGGGCCAGAACTCCCGGAGCGGTGGCGGCGTGCGCCCCGGCTTCGAGGGGGGCCAGATGCCGCTGCAGCGGCGCGTGCCCAAGCGCGGCTTCACGCCCCTGGCGCGGACGCGCTACACCCTGGTGAACATCGCGGATCTGAACCACTTCGCCGACGGCACCGAGGTGACCCTCGAGCGGCTCGCAGCGGAGGGCTTCCTCCGCCATGCCGGTGAGCTGGTCAAGATCCTGGGCGACGGCGAGCTCGAGCGCAGCTCCCTGAAGGTCCAGGCGCACAAGTTCTCGAAGTCCGCCGCCGCCAAGCTCGCCGCCAAGGGCGGCACGGCGCAGGTGATCTGATCGCCCTGAGGGGGCCCCCGGGGCCCCCCTCTGGAGGGAGTCCGCGTGACCCAATCCGTCGCCAACCTGGGGAAGATCCCGGAGCTGAGGAGTCGCATCCTCTACACGCTCCTGCTCCTCGCCGTGTACCGCGTAGGTATCTTCATCACCGTGCCCGGTGTCGATCGGGAGGTGATGCAGCAGTACATCCAGGGTGCGGCTGGAGGCTTCCTGGGCCTCTTCAATATGTTCAGCGGAGGCGCGATCGAGCAGCTCTCGATCTTCGCGCTGGGCGTGATGCCCTATATCTCCGCGAGCATCATCCTGCAGCTCATGACCGTGGTCGTGCCGACCCTCGAGCGCCTCTCCAAGGAGGGGGAGCGAGGCCGGCAGAAGATCAACCAATACACCCGCTACGGCACGATCCTCCTTGGCTTCGTCCAGGGCTTCGCGATCTCCTTCTGGCTCGACTCCCTGAACCAGGCCGGCGGCGGCGCCCAGGGTGTCCTGGTGGGCGGCGGCCTCTGGTTCCGCGTCCTCACGGTCCTCTCCCTGACCACCGGAACCGTCTTCCTGATGTGGCTCGGTGAGCAGATCACCGAGCGCGGCATCGGCAACGGCATCTCGCTCCTCATCTTCGCCGGCATCGTCGCCGGTCTCCCCGACGCGCTGGTCCAGACCTACCAGCTCTCCACCCTCGGCGGTGGCGACATGGAGGTCCCCCAGCTCGCGATGATCTTCGCGGTGGTCATCGGCGTCATCGCCCTCATCGTCTTCTTCGAGCGCGGGCAGCGTCGCATCCCGGTGCGCTACGCCAAGAAGGTGGTCGGCACGCGCATGTATGGCGGCCAGAACACCTACCTGCCCCTCAAGGTGAACACCGCCGGCGTCATCCCGCCGATCTTCGCCAGCTCGATCCTGATGTTCCCGCAGACCCTCTCCGGCCTCTTCCCCGATGCCTTGATCGTCGAGTGGATGAACGCCGCGCTCCTTCCGGGCAATACCTTCTACAACGTCGTCTACGTCATCCTGATCATCTTCTTCTGCTACTTCTACACGGCGGTCACCTTCAACCCGATCGACGTGGCCGACAACATGAAGAAGTACGGCGGCTTCATCCCCGGCATCCGCGCCGGCAAAAAGACCGCCGAGTACATCGATCGGGTCCTCAGCCGCATCACCCTGGGCGGGGCGGTCTACATGAGCGCGGTCTGCGTGCTCCCGACCTTCCTGCAGAGCGAGTTCGGTGTGCCCTTCTACTTCGGCGGCACCGCCCTCCTCATCGTCGTGGCCGTCGGCCTCGACACCGTCCAGCAGATCGAGAGCCACCTCATC
>CAZEHU010000212.1:0-5923 GCA_964511605.1 uncultured Myxococcales bacterium | reverse complement strand
CGCCAGCGGCCCGAGGCCTTCGTCGAGCACCCGCCGTACGAAGCGCTCCCAGCCCGCCACGTTCTGGACCTCGTCGAGGTAGAAGAAGGCCCCCTCGTCCATCGCGGCGGGCACCCGGCGGTAGTAGGCCTCGAGGAAGCGTCCGAGGTCCTCGGCCCGAAGCTCCGGCAGGCGCTCGTCCTCGAGGTTCACGTACAGGAGCTGGTGCCGCCCGACGCCCTCCGCGAGGCGCTCGGCCATGTCCTGGAAGAGGCGCCAGGTCTTCCCGGATCGGCGCATCCCGATGAGCGCTGTGGCGTGCGCGTCCAACCGGACGAGTGGAGCGCTTCGTGCCGTCAGCGCCGGGAGCTCTCGGACGAGCTGGTCGGCGACGATGCGGTCGATGGTCGCGTCGAGGCTCACGGCCCATGGGTATCTGCAAGGGATAGATAATGCAACATCCGTCCTTCCTTCGGGGACGCTTATGGGTAGATCCGTCCTCCACGTCCCCCACCGGGGGCGCCTGGAGGTGTCGCTCGGCCGCGAGCAGCCGCCTGTTGCTCGAGGGCCTCGGCCGGGACCCGCCTACAGGTAGAGGTCCAGCCGCACGTACGCCATCCGCGCCCAGGTCCCCATCTCGCTCTTGATCTCGAGGCCATCCGGCTCGGCGCCCAGCGGCAGGAAGCCTCCGATCGTGAGGGAGGCGTCGGAGCTGGGGGCGTACATGAACCCCAAGATAGCGAGGGCGCTGGGGTCGACGAGGTTGGAGAGCACGCTGGCGCTCAGGCTGAGCTCGGGGTTGGGGGTCCAGACGCCTAGGGCACCCGCGTACCAGCGGCCGACGAGGAAGGTCTCGCCGTGCAGCATGGCGTCCGAGGGCTTCAGGAAGTGCTGAGTGGTGGTGCTCCCCGCGCGGCCATCGCCGTTCATGTGGAGCTCGACGGCGAGCATGCCCTCGGACTGGAACCAGTCCATGCCGGCGCTCACGCGCGGCGCAGCCTCGGGGGTCCCAAAGGCCTCCCCGCGGAGCTTGACCGTGTCGAGCTCGTGGCTCAGGCCCGCGGCGGCGAAGGGGCGCTCCCAGGCGTAGCCCATGGCGGCCCAGAGGTCGCCGGTCGCGCCATACCAGGTGGCGCGCGCGCCGCCCGAGAGGTCCTCGAGGGCGCCGCGGTCGACCACCAAGACGTCGAGCTCGACGTTCTCGGCGGGGGAGAGGAGGGCCCGAACGCCATCGACGCCGCGCCTCTGGGAGGTGTCGAGATCGAAGGGGCTGAAGGCGCTGAAGAGGTCCACGGTGCTGAAGAGCTGGGAGCTCCCCCAGGAGATGGCCTGGCGGCCCAGGGTCAGGTCCACCGCGCCCAGGTAGAGCTCGAGGGAGAGGCGGTCGAGGTCGTGGGTGAGCTGGTGGGTCGGGCGGTCGACCAGGTGGCTCTCCAGCTCCACCGTCCGCTCGGGGGCCGGGGTCACCCCGAGGCCGAGACCCACGGCGCCGACGTCGTCGCTCATCACCACCTGGGCGAAGCGGTCGTGCACGTCCAGGGTGGCCCACTCGCCGAGGCCGAGGCGCCACTCGAGGCGGAGCACGCTCATCGAAAGGCCCACGTCCGAGGGGAGCGCGAGGGGTCCGAGCTCCGGAGGGGAGAGCACCCCGCCCAGGGTCGTCACGTAACCGCCGAGGGTCAGGGAGGCCGCCTCGCTCTCGACCAGGGAGGTTCGGGCCGACGCGGGTCCGGCGGTCGCGCTTGCGAGCGCGAGGGCAGCGGCGACTCGGTGGCCCGGGCCCATAGGCGGCTACCGCACCTCGTCCCGGTCGGCCTTGCCGTCGAGGAGGTGGACGACGCGGCGGGCGCGCTCCATCAGGCCCGGATCGTGGGAGGCGAAGAGGAAGGTGACGCCTCGCTCGTCGTTCAGCTCCGCCATGAGGTCGAGGAGCTGGCTCGAGGTCTCGCTGTCGAGGTTCGCGGTCGGCTCGTCGGCCAGCACCAGCTTGGGGTCCGACGCGATCGCGCGAACGACAGCGACGCGCTGCTGCTGGCCACCGGACATCTCGTGGGGCTTGCGCTCCATCATGTCCGCGAGGCCGACACGCTCGAGCAGCGGCTCGACCCGAGCCCGCCTCTCCGCGGCGGGCACGCCCTGGAGGACCAGGGTGTACTCCGCGTTCTCGTAGGCGCTCATCACCGGCAGGAGGTTATAGGCCTGGAAGACGAAGCCCACGTTGTGCAGGCGGAAGCGCGCGCTCTCGGCGCGGCTGAGGCCGGCGACCTCCGTGCCGCCGATGGTCACCGTCCCCGAGGTCGGCTTGTCGAGGCAGCCGATCAGGTTCAGGAGCGTCGACTTGCCGGAGCCCGAGGGCCCGACGAGGGCGGTCATCTCCCCAGGGTGGACGTCGAGGTCCACCCCGGCGAGGGCGTGCACCTCGACGACTCCCTGCTGGTAGACGCGCGTGGCCCCGCGGACCTGGATGAGGGCCTCGGAAGCTCGCGCCTGCGGGGCGCGCGGCGGGGAAGCGAGCGGGGAGGACGGAGCGTGGATCATGCGTAGGTCCTCATGGCCTCGGCGGGCTGGACGCGGGTGGCGCGGAGGGCGGGGTAGAGGGCGCTGAGCTGCATCAGCACAAAGACGATGAGCCCGGCGATCGACCACTTCAGCGGGCGGAGCTCGCTTCGGAGGACCATGTCCTCGAAGGCGATGCCGGCGATCTCCACGTCCCCGTCCTGGTAGAGCTGGCTGATGTCGATGCCCTGAGCGTCGACGGCCACGTGGCCCGCGAAGCCAAGGGCGAAGCCGATCGCGATAGCGAGGAGGGCGAGGAGGGTGGTCTCGCAGAGGACCAGCGAGGCGATGGAGCGAGGCGTCATGCCGAGCGCGCCTAGCAAGCCGAGCTCACGCACGCGCTCCATGACCGACATCAGGAAGGTGTTCGCCACCCCGAAGAGCACGACGAGGAAGATGACCGCGTTGAGGAGGTTGTTCATCTGGCTGTCGATCTCGATGAAGCCCACCAGCTCCGGCATGGCCTCGTCCCAGGTGAGCACCTCGGCCTCGGGCAGGGCGACGCGCAGCGCCGTGGCCACGCGCGTGCGCTCCTCGTCGGTATCCAGGATCAGACCGACCTGGGTGAGGGTCTCGCCCATGCCCAGGGCCTCCCGGGCGCCCTCGATGGTGGTGTAGGCGGCCACCTCGTCCATCATCTTCGAGCCGGTATCGAGGATGCCGCTGAGCTCGAAGAGGGCGCGGACCATCTCGCCTTTCGGATCCGTAGCGGTGACCACGACCCGGTCGCCCAGCTCGAGGCCGAGGTCCTCCACCACGGGGCGGCCGAGCACGAGGGGGGAGCGCTTGGGGTTCGGCGCCGCCCGGTCGAGCCAGACGCCGTCCCCCTCGGCGACGTAGCGACCGACGTCCGTCAGGGCGGCCTCGAGGGCGGGATCGACGCCTTGGAGGCGGACGCCCTGGTTGCCGCGGGGAGAGGAGACGAGGATCTGCGCCAGCACGCGGGGGATGGCCACCTCGACGCCCGGGACCCCCTCGATGGCGGCGAGCACCCGGTCGGGATCCTCGATCAGCACGTCGGACGCTTGCTGCTCCCAGTAGCCCTCGCCGTGGACGAGGACGTGGCCGCCGGCGGTCCGCGAGGCCGCCAGGTACATGCCGGCGTACATGTGATCGCCGATGCCGAAGCCGACGAGCTGCAGGGCGAAGGTGAGAGAGACCGCGCTGACGCTGATGATCGTCCGGGTGCGGTTCCTCCACAGGTTGCGCCAGGCGTGGCGCCAGGTGGCGAGCTGGCTCATGCTCGCCCGCTGATGGCCCGGATGGCGTCGAGGCGGCCCGCGGACACCGCCGGCCAGAGGGCGCTCAACAGGCCCGCCACCATCATCGCGACCACGGGGCCGACCATGTCGCGGACGTCGAAGGGGAAGTAGAGGATCCGGTCGAAGGTGACGCCCATGTAGGAGTAGCCCTGCATGTCGCCGGAGGACATCGCCGCCATGTCGAAGCCCTGGGTGTGGTGGAGCCAGGTGAGGGCGGCGCCGAGGGCGACCCCGGCGAGGGCGCCTAGGCCCGTGAGGCAGAGGGTCTCGAGCACGACGAGGCGGCGCATGCGGCCGGGGGTCACGCCGATAGCGAGGAGGACCCCCATCTCGCGGCGGCGCTCGAGGACCGCCATGCGCTGCGTATTGAGGATGCCGAAAGCAGCGATGAAACCGATGATCGCGTAGAGCACGTAGGCGTAGGCGTCCATGAACTCCACCATCTGGGCGATGGTGGGCATCACATCCTGCCAGGGGCGGAGGCTGAGGGACGGAGTGGGGCCGAGGGCGGCGCGCAGGGGTGCGACGAGCGAGCGCGGATCGGCCTCATCCTCGAGGAGCATAGCCACCTCGTGCACCTTGCCGTCGAGGGCCGTGAGCCACTGGGCGTCAGCGAGGGGAACGTAGACCGCGGCGCGGTCGAGGAAGCTCGAGCCGGTGGAGACGATCCCCTCGATGCGGAGGACGTCGTTGCCGAGCGAGCCGTCGGCGCCTTGCAAGAAGACCACAAGCTCGTCGCCCGGGCCCACCTCCATCAAGGCCGCGAGGCCCTTGCCGATGACGGCCTCGCGGGGGCCGGGGGGAGGCTTCGGGTTCGCGGACAGCCAGCGTCCCGCGACGAGGCCCTGGTCGAGGCGGGAGATCTCCACTTCCCGGGGCCCCTCGACGCCGATGATGCGGGCAACGGTGGAGCGCTGCTCATGGCCGACGAGGCCGAAGGCGAGGATGCGAGGGCTGACACCGACGACGCCCGGCACGGCACGGGCGCGGTCGGTCCGCTCGCTGTCCATCTGGAGGGCATGAAAGAGGCTCGGCTCGTCAGCGTACCTATCGTGGACGGCCTGCACGTGGCCCATCTGGACCGCGACGGCGCCGCGGACCATCTGGCCCATGAAGGCGTCCATCATAGCGTTGGTCCAGATGAGGAGGGCCACGGCCACCGCGATGCCGCCGAGGGTCAGGCCGCTCCGCCAGCGGTTGCGGAGGACGTTGCGGAAGGCCAGCTCGAGGGAGCCCACCGCGCCGCCTCAGCGCTTCCCGGCCTCGCGGCGCGCGCCGCGGGGCGTGAACATCTCCGCCTCCACCCTCCCGTCGAAGGTCATCTGCTCGTAGATGACCTTGGTGAACTCCCCGGGCTTGTCGGTGGGGATCACCTCGAGCAGGGCGGGCATCTTGCGCCCGCCGAAGTCGCGGACGTCCTTGTAGTGCATGCGCCGGAGGACCTCCTCGCCGTCGAAGAAGTCGGCGCGCAACGGCATCCAGCGGCCCGAGCGAGCGGCGGGGGTGTCGTCCGGCGCGGGGGGATCGTCGGTGAGCAGGAAGTCGATGCGGGTCCAGACGACGGCGGCGTGCTCCTTGGGGGTCATGCGGAGCCGGAGCAGGCTGCTCCCCCCCTCCTGGACCCGCTCGAGGGCGGTGTCGAAGTCGTCCGCATAGCTGGACTCCCGCATCAGGTCGTCATTGGTGAAGTGGGATCCCATCCAGCTCTCGCTGAGCAGGCCGGAGGGGATGCGGATGAGGCGGTCGGCCCGGGGGGCGTAGTTCCAGAGGCCGGCCTTGGTGCGCAGGGTGGCGTTGCCGGCCTCTCGGGCGGGCTTGCGAATGACCATGAGGGCGTCGTCCTCGCCGCGGGACCAGGCCTCGATGGTCATCGAGCGCTCGTAGTGCTCGGTCTTCACGCTCATGGTCATCGTCCCGTGAGACGACGTGGAGCGGTAGAGGTCGTCCATATGCTCCACGATGGTATCCAACGAGGGCAGCGGCGCGCCGGCGCCTTGGGCGTACGCCAGGCCGCTGGACCCGGGGAGCACGAGCACGAGCACGAGCACGAGGGCCAGGGCGCCCCCGAGGGCCGCCGCCCGCGGGAGCGAGGAGCCAGGAGCTCGCTGCTTCATCGCTCTACCTCC
>CAZEHU010000211.1:0-5957 GCA_964511605.1 uncultured Myxococcales bacterium | reverse complement strand
GATGAAGGCTACGACCGGCTTGGACATGGACTCGGAGATGAAGGCCGCGGCCTGCTCCTCGGCCGCGCCGCCGATCTCACCGATCATGACCACGGCGTCGGTCTCGTCATCGGACTCGAAGGCCGAGAGCACGTCGATGAAGTTGGTACCGTTGATGGGATCGCCGCCGATGCCCACACAGGTGGACTGGCCGATGCCGAGGGCCGAGAGCTGCCCGACCGCCTCGTAGGTCAGGGTCCCGGAGCGGCTGACGACGCCCACCCGCCCCTCCTTGTGGATGTGGCCAGGCATGATGCCGATCTTCGAGCGTCCCGGGCTGATGATGCCGGGGCAATTCGGTCCGATGAGGCGCGCGGCCCGGTGGTCCTTCAGGAAGTGCTTCACCCGCATCATGTCGAGGACCGGCACCCCCTCGGTGATGGCGACGATCAGCTCGATGCCCGCCGCTGCGGCCTCCATGATCGCGTCGGCCGCGAAAGGCGGCGGCACGTAGATCGCCGTGGCGTTGGCGCCGGCGTGGCGGACGGCCTCGCCGACCGTGTCGTACACGGGGCGGCCCTCGAACTGGTGGCCGCCCTTGCCAGGGGTGACGCCCGCGACCACGTCGGTGCCGTAGGCGAGCATCTGGCGGGTGTGGAAGGCGCCGGCGGAGCCGGTGATGCCCTGGACGACGAGGCGGGTCGTGCGATCGAGCCAGATCGACATGGCTAGCTGTCCCTGGCGGCGTCGACCGCCTTCTGAGCGCCGTCGGCCATCGAGGCGGCCGCGGTGATGGTGAGCCCGCTCTCTGCGAGGATCGCCTTGCCGAGCTCCACATTGGTGCCCTCGAGGCGCACGACGAGCGGCACCTCGAGGCCCAGGGTCTTCGCGGCGGCGACGAGCCCGTTGGCGATGGTGTCGCACTTCATGATGCCCCCGAAGATGTTCACGAAGATCGCCTTCACATCGTCCGCGAGCAGGATGCGGAAGGCCTCGGTGACCCGCTCGGTGGTCGCCGAGCCCCCCACGTCGAGGAAGTTCGCCGGCTGACCACCGAAGTGCTTGAGGATGTCCATGGTCGCCATCGCCAGCCCGGCGCCGTTGACCAGGCAGCCGATGTCTCCATCGAGCTTGATGTAGCTCAGGCCGTGCTTGCCGGCCGCGATCTCGGTCGGCTCCTCCTCGGTGAGGTCACGGAGCGCCTTCACCGAGGCCTGACGGAACATGGCGTTGGAGTCGAAGCCCATCTTGGCGTCGAGCGCCAGGACCGACCCGGAGCCTGTGACCACGAGGGGGTTGACCTCGGCGAGGCTGCAGTCGAGGTCTACGAAGGCCTCGTACAGGGCGTCGGCGAATGCGCCCACGCGCCGGGTCAGCTTGGCGTCCATGCCGAGCTGCTTGCCGGCCTCGCGCACCTGGTAGGGCTGCAGGCCTACACCGGGATGCACCGTGATGCGGGCGATCTTCTCCGGGGTCTCGGCGGCGACCTTCTCGATCTCCACCCCGCCCTCCGTCGAGAGCATGAAGCTGACCGCATCGTGCTCGCGATCCACCACGGCGCCCAGATAGAGCTCGCGGGCGATGTCGCAGCCGGCCTCGACGTACAGACGCCGAACCACCTTGCCGGCGGGGCCGGTCTGGTGGGTCACGAGCGTCTTACCCAGGATGTCCGTGGCGTGCTCCCGGACCTCCGCGAGGCTCCGGGCGAGCTTCACGCCCCCCGCTTTCCCGCGTCCGCCCGCGTGGATCTGGGCCTTGACGACCCAGACCTCGCCGCCGAGGGCCTCGGCGGCCTGCACAGCCTCGTCGACGGAGAAAGCGACACGCCCCTCCCCCACCGGGACGCCGTAGCTCTTGAGGAGCTCCTTGGCCTGGTGCTCGTGGATGTTCACGTGATCCTCCTCGGCGCGGGCAGGTCCGGGGCGATGGGCCTCGGAAGCTCGGGGGGCGCGAGAGTCGGCCTCGGGGACGCCCATGTCAACGGCGCTCTCGGCTCATGGGCGGCCCCACCTTGACGTGCACCGGGCGGAGCCAGTACACGCGCGAGGGTCCAGCCCTCCTCGCCTGCTCCCACGGGGTACCGCCGTGTCCGTCTACCGCCAGCTCAAGATCTTCAGCGGTCGCTCGCACCCCGCGCTCTCGAGGCGCATCTGCCGCTTCCTCGACGTGCCCCTCGGCGCCGCGGAGGTGGTTCGCTTCTCGAACGAGAACCTGATGGTGCGCATCGAGGAGAATGTGCGCGAGTGCGACGTCTTCGTCGTGCAGACGAGCTGCCCGCCGGTCAACGAGGGCATCATCGAGATGCTGATCACCATCGATGCGCTCAAGCATGCGAGCGCGGGCCGGGTGACGGCCGTGCTGCCCTACTTCCCGTACGTTCGCAGCGACAAGAAGGACAAGCCGCGCATCTCGATCGCCGCGCGCTTGATGGCGGACCTCCTCCAGACCGCCGGCGCGGACCGTGTGGTGACGATGGACCTGCATGCCGCGCAGATCGGCGGCTTCTTCCGTGTGCCGGTCGACCACCTGCAGGCCACCCCAATCATCGTCGACTACCTCAAGAAGAAAGGGAACATCGGCGGCCAGGTGCTCGTGGCCGGGGACGCCGGGGAGGCCAAGGAGGTGGGGCGCTACGCGAACCGACTGCACCTGCCGATGGCGATCATCGACAAGCGCCGCTTCGACGACTCCGAGAAGCCCGTCCCCGCCCACCTCATCGGCGATGTGGAGGGCAAGGACGCGATCATCGTAGACGACGAGGTCTCCACCGGGCGCACGCTCATCGAGGCCGCGACCTTCCTCAAGGAGAAGGGCGCCGCCACGGTGACAGCGGCGTTCACCCACCCGGTCCTTGCCGGGGACGCCATCGAGCGGCTGAGCGTGAGCTGCATCGAGGAGCTCGTCTTCTGCGACACGATCCCCACGTCGCCCCGCCTGCCCGCCAAGTTCAAGGTGCTCGACGTCGCGGAGATCTTCGCCAAGACCATCCGGCGCGTGCACGACGGCGCGTCGGTCTCCGAGCTCTTCCGGTAGCCGTGACGAGCGAGCACCCCGAGGGCACTCGCCTCGAGGTCCTCGTGCAGCCTCGCGCGAGCCGATCCGCCGTCGTCGGGGAGCATGACGGTCGCCTGAAGATCGCGCTCACAGCCCCGCCGGTGGACGGCAAGGCCAACAAGGCGCTCAGGAAGCTCCTCGCGTCGCGTCTGAGGGTGCCCGGCTCCCACATCGAGCTCGAGGCGGGCCAGACCGGCCGCCGGAAGCGGGTGCTCATCCGGGGGCTGAGCCCCGCAGAGGTGCGCGAGCGGCTCGTCCGGTGATCGGGCGACCGGAGCACGGAGGTCCTCCGCCCGCGAGGATCAGATCCCCGTGCCGAGCTGCAGCAGGATCTCCCAGTCCATCGCCCGGGCGTTGTCGGACGTCGGCCCGGCGATGGCTCGCTTGTAGGCCAGGCGGAGATCGAAGAAGGGGACGATGGTCCACAGCCCCGCGGCCTCCCAGTTGAAGAAGGCCTGCTTCTCGTCCTTCCCGTGCAGGGTCTCGGTGAGCTGGGTGTAGCCCGCCGAGGCGCCCATCTGGAGGCCGATGGGTCCCGGGATCGGCGCCGAGAAGAGCAGCCCGACGGTGCCGCCGGCGAACTCGAAGCTCTGGCCCTCGTCGCCGAGGCCGAGGTACCCGTAAGCGTCCAGCGTGAAGTCCATCAGCGGGATGAAGCCCACCGCGGCTTTGAGGTTGCCGATCGTATCGACCTCCTCGCCGCGGATGCGCGGGCCGCCGCCTGCGTAGGCGCCGAAGATCGCGTCCGCGCCGGGGGCCACCAGCAGGGTGAGCGCCAGGGCGAGGGGGCCCGCGGTGCGGGGCAGCTTGGGGAGGAACCCATTCATTGGGGGCGGATCATCTCCTCCGGCAGGAGCCGGTGCTTGTCCACCTCGGGGTAGAGCTCGTCGAGGTAGGCGGCGAGCTTCTCGTTGGTCGGGCCATATCCGCCGGAGTACATGAAGAGCTCGAGATCCCGGACCACGTCGCGGCAGCTCTGGTAGCGCCGCTGCTGGTCCTTCTCGAGCAGCTTCATCATGATCGGCGCGATGGCGTCGGGGATCGCCGGATTCCAGTCCTTCGGGGAGGGGACCGGCTTCCGCTTGTGGAGGATCGCCACCTCCTCGACGGTCTCCACCGGGTAGAGCTGCTCGCCGGTCAACATCTCGAAGAGCACGAGGCCGAGGGCGAAGATGTCCGTGCGGTGGTCTGTGACCTCCCCCCGAGCTTGCTCCGGCGACATGTAGGGCACCTTGCCCATGATCTGCTGCGACTCGTCGGGGCCCTGCACCTTCAGGGTCTTGGCGATGCCGAAGTCCGCCAGCTTCACGACCCCCTGCCAGCTCGCGAAGACGTTCACCGGGCTGACGTCCCTGTGGACGATGTTCACGCGGCGCCCATCGCGGCCGCGCTTGCTGTG
Source organism: uncultured Myxococcales bacterium (assembly GCA_964511605.1). Classification (GTDB taxonomy): domain Bacteria; phylum Myxococcota_A; class UBA9042; order PHBI01; family JACKFB01; genus CAZEHU01. Next base: position 1,525 of record CAZEHU010000211.1, on the reverse strand, counting down.
CGCATAAGCGAGGGCCCGTGCGACGCGGCTGACCATGAAGACGGCCAGATCGGCTGGCAGGTAGGTGTTCTTCTCGTCGAGGCGGGTATTGATGTCCTCGAAGGTCACCCCGTGGATCCACTCCATGACGATGGCGAAGGAGCCGGCCATGTCGATGAGGTGGTAGACCTGCTGGATGTTCTCGTGGATGAGGTCCGCGACCAGCTTGGCCTCCGCGATGAAGAGATCGCGGAAGAGGCCGGAGTCCACCAGCTCGCGGCGAATGGTCTTGATGCCGACGGTCTTGGTGAAGCCGGCCACACCGAGCGACTCCGCCAGGTAGACCCGGCCCATGCCGCCCTTGGCGATCTCGCTGATCAGCCGGTACGTCGTGACGTACTGGAACGCGTCGAGCTGGACGGGCTCGTCGATGGCCCCCGAGGGCCTCGGGGCGCCTACGCCGATCTCACCTACTTGGATCGAGTCCGTGGTGCGGACGCGGATGCCTGTTCTCTGGAGGTTGCGCATGGACGGACTCGGCGACCACGTGGTTGGAAGGTCATGGCGGCGGCAGGCCCAGATCCTCTTCGGGGGCCCAGCGGCGGAGCCTGTGGGGTGGCGGGTGGGGTGGAGGCTCTTCTACCATCCAACCTCGCCACGCCGCCACTCGGCCCGGGAGGCGCTGTCCGGTGACCGCCCGCAGCGTGCGCACGGTGCGGTGGTGGAGATAGGAGGGCGCGCGCTCCAGGAAGTCCACGAGGGGCCTCGTCGAGCGCGGATCGGCGAGGTCCGCGAGGCCATCGAGCGCGGCCCGGAGGAGGAGGGGCTCGAGATCGGGATTCAATGTAGCCAGCAGGGCATCGAGGCCCGCCGCCCGCCCTCCGGATCCAAGCGCGCGAAGGGCCTCGGCAGCGATCGCGGGCTCGACGTCCTCGGTCATCGCGCGGACCCGAACGACCCCCTCGTGCCGGCCCAGCCGCGTGAGGGAGAGGGCCGCGGCACCCGCGAGGCGATCGTCGGGGCTGCCGTGGGCGCCGGCGATCGCCTCGAGGGCCTCTGCGCCCCCGAGCGCCTCGAGCGCCGGTAGGGTCCGGGCTCGATAGGCGAGATCGGTGTCCGCTCGCTCGAGGACCCGGCGGAGGTGCTGCACGACCCTGGCGCGGAGCGCCGCGTGCTCCCGCGTGGCGCGGTCCACGCGCTCGGTGATCACCTCCTGCATCCAGCGCTGATCGACGATCAGGAGGCCGACACAGGAGCCGAAGTAGCACACGCCACCGGGGCAGACGCTATCGTCCCTGCATGCGGTGCCCGACCCGTAGAGCATCGCGTCGAGCTCGGCCGGCAGGGCACCTCCGAGGGGGAGCGGCGCCGGGCCCGGGGGCGCCTCCGCCGCTTCTGAGCAACCGGCGAGGGCAAGAACGGCGCCGAGGAGGAGCGTGGCGCCGAGGACGAGGCCCGCGGCACCGGCTCCAGGTGCGATGGGTCGAGGCGGTGGCTGCACGGGCCCTTCATAGGGAGGGAGGCTGCGTGGCGTCAACGCCCCGAT
>CAZEHU010000210.1:0-5957 GCA_964511605.1 uncultured Myxococcales bacterium | reverse complement strand
GGGCTTGAGGGAAACGGGGTGGGGCGGCAAACCCTGCCCGGGGGCGGTGGGGGAGGCCGAGCCATGGGGCTCAGCCCCCGCCGCCGGAGGCGATGACCTCGTTCATCTGCATCATGGGCATGAGGATCGCGAAGACGAGGAAAGCCACACCGGCCCCCATGATCACGATCATCACCGGCTCGAGGATCGAGGTGAGCTGGGTGATCTTGCTGTCCACCTGCACCTCGTAGCTGTTGGCCACGTTGCCCAGCATCGCCTCGAGCTCGCCGGACCTCTCTCCGACCGCGACCATGTGGGTGACCATCGGGGGAAACTCCCCGGAGCGCTTGAGCGGGTCGGCGATGGAGTGGCCCTCCTTGACGGCCTCCCGGGCGTTCTCGATGACGTCGGCGAGGATCTTGTTGCCCAGCACCGACTTGACGATGTTCATGGCGCTGAGGATCGGCACGCCGCTGGCCAGGAGCGTCGACAAGGTCCGGGCGAAGCGGGCCACGTTCAGCATGCGGATGAGGGGGCCGAAGATCGGCACCCGCAGGGTGAAGGCATCCCACCTCGGCTTGCCCCTCTCGGAGACACGCCAGCGGTTGAACCAGATGACGAACCCCACGCTGCCGAGGAGGAGGAGCGGCCAGAAGGTCTGCATCAGCTCCGAGGAGCCGATGAGGATGCGGGTGATCAGCGGCAGCTCCGCGCCCATCTCCTCGAACATCTCGGAGATCTTGGGCACCACGAAGAGCATCATCATCGAGACGATGATCAGCCCCAGGAAGACCATGATCATCGGGTACATCAGCGCACCCATGAGCTTGGCGCGCAGCCGCACCTGCGACTCGGTGAACTCCGCGAGGCGCTCGAGCACGAGGTCGAGGTTGCCCGAGCTCTCCCCCGCCGCGACCATGTTCACGTAGAGGTTCGAGAAGACCTTCGGATGCTCCTTGAGCGCGTTGGACATCGAGGTGCCCTCGCTCATGGCCCGCTTCACCTGGCTCATGATGCGCTTGAACTTGGGGTTCTCGAGCTGCTCGGCGATGGCGCCGATGCTCTCCACCACCGGGATGCCGGCGCGGACCAGGGTCGCGAGCTGGCGCGTGACCTCGGCGACCTCCATGATCTTCACGCGGGTGAAGGAGATCTGCACCTCCTGGCTGCCCGCCTTCTCGCCGCCGACCGTGCGCTTGTCCCCGGCGCGGGTGGTCTCGACGTACTTGGTCAGGAAGACCCCCTCGCGCTTGAGGCGATCCTTCAGATCTCGGGGGCTGTCTGCGTCCAGGACGCCGCTCGAAGGCTTCCCTTTGGCGTTCAGGCCCTTGTACTCGTAGATGGGCATCGTTCGTCAGCGCCGCCCTCCCCGGCGGCGGACGAGGCGTGCAGGGGGGGCCTCAGCGATCCTCGGCCGTCACCCGCATCACCTCGTCGATGGTGGTCGTTCCCGCGAGGACCTTGAGGGCGCCGTCCTCACGCAGGGTCTTCATGCCGTCGCCGACGGCCGCCTTCTTCAGCTCGGTGGCCGGCGCGTTCTGCATCACCAGCGAGCGCACGTCGTCGCCGACGTGCAAGAGCTCGTGGATGCCGAGGCGGCCGCGGTACCCGGAGCCGAAGCACTCCTCGCAGCCCACGGCCCGATAGAAGGTGTTGTCCTTCTGCACACGCTCGGGGTCCCGGAATCCGATCTTCACCAGCTCGTCGAGCAGCGGCTCGTACTCCTCCTTGCAGTCGCCACAGACGCCGCGCACGAGGCGCTGCGCCATCACGGCGATCACCGAGGAGGCGCTCAGGAAGGGCTCGACGCCCATATCCGTCAGGCGCGTGAAAGCGCTGGGCGCGTCGTTGGTGTGGAGCGTCGCGAAGACGAGGTGGCCGGTGAGCGCGGCCTGGATGGCGTTCTCGGCGGTCTCGAGGTCACGGATCTCACCGATGAGCACCACATCCGGGTCCTGGCGGAGGATGGCGCGCAGCCCGCGGGCGAAGGTGAAGCCGATCTTGGCGTTCACCTGCATCTGCCCGATGCCCTGGATCTGGTACTCCACCGGATCCTCGACCGTAAGGATATTGCGATCGGGGGTGTTGATGCGGGTCAAGCAGGCGTAGAGCGAGGTCGTCTTGCCAGAGCCGGTGGGCCCGGTGACCAGCACGATGCCGTGAGGGCGCTCGATGAGGTCGGTGATCACGTCCAGGTTCTCGCCCCGGAAGCCGAGGGACTCGAGGTCCAGGATCACCGACTGCTTGTCGAGGATACGCAAGACGATGCGCTCCCCGTAGCTCGTCGGCACCGTCGAGAGGCGGAGGTCCACGTCGCGGCCAGCGATCTTGATGCGGATGCGCCCGTCCTGGGGCAGGCGCTTCTCGGCGATGTCCAGGTTGCCCATGATCTTGATGCGGCTGGCGATGGAGGCCTGGAAGCGCTTGGGCGCGCGCACGATCTCCTTGAGCACGCCGTCCTTGCGGAAGCGCACCACGATGTTCTTCTCGAAGGGCTCGATGTGGATGTCGGAGGCGCGCTCCTTGATCGCCTGGTTGAGCACCGAGTTGACCAGGCGGATGATGGGCGCCTCGTCGTCCTCGTCGAGGATGTCCTTGGTCTCGGCTTCGAGGTCGTGCGCGAGGGTGCCGAGGTCCTCTTCCTGCAGATCGTCGACCACCTGGTCTGCGCCGGCGCGGCGGTCGAAGACCCGGTGCATCGCCGCCGTGACCTGGGTGCGAGGCGCCACCAGCACCTCGACGTTGCGATCGAAGATCACGGCGATGTCGTCGACGGCGAAGGTATTGAGGGGGTCGATGACCGCGACCCGGACCCGATCGTCGAGGAGCTCCAGCGGCAGCACACCGTTATCCCGGACGTAGCTCAGGCTCATATCCGAGACGAGCTTGGGATCGATGGCGTCCGCGTCGACCCCCTCGCACCAGGGCAAGCCGAGCTGCTCGGCCAGCGCGCGGGCCAGGTCGATCTCGTCGATAGCCTGCATGGTCTCGAGGATCTCGCCCAGGCGGCCGCCGCGCTCGCCCTGCACCTCGAGGGCGCCCTCGATCGAGGCCGAGCTCGCTGCGCCCATGCGCACCAGGATCTCGCCGAGGCGCGGCGGACCGAGGCGCATCACCCGGGTGGCATCGGGCGAAGCGCCGGCGCCGGGCGGCAGCTCCGGGGGGAGCTGCATCTCGGCGACCGAGAGCTGGACGGTCTCTTCCACCATGGTCGTGTCCGCGCCCTCCTACTTCTTCTTCTTCTTGCCGCGCTTCTTGCCCTTGCCTTCCGGCGGCGGGTCGAAGCCCTTGGAGGGGTCGTACTCGATGTCGTGGGTCTCCGGCGGGCCGACGATGTCGAACTCGGTGGACTCGAAGATCGCCTGGTCGCGGAGCGCACGATCGTCGCGGGCGCGATCGACCGTGCCGTGGATCTCCTGCATCAGGCCACGGCGCTTGCGGTAGTCGAGGTCGCCCTTGTGCTCCTTCTGACGTATGGCCAAGGTGCGGGCGAACTCCGCGTGCTCGCGCTGGCGCTGGTCGTGGATGCGCTTGAGGTCCGAGGGGTCCTTGATGACGTGGGGGATGATCACCACCATCAGGTTGCGCTTCTCGATGGTCTTGTTGGTGCGCCGGAAGAGCAGGCCGATGAGCGGGATGTCCCCGAGGAAGGGCACCTTATCGACCGACTTGGTCTCCTGGTCCCGCATCAGGCCCCCGATCACGACCGGCTGGCCGTCGCGGACCACCACGATGTTCTGCACGCGGCGCTTGGAGGTGATGGGCGCCTCCGCGAAGAAGCCCTCGATGTCGTCGAGGTTCTGCTCGATCTCGAGGCGTACGAAGTCCGAAGCGTTCACCTGCGGCTTGATCTTCAAGGTCAGGTCCACGTCGACGTATTGCACCTGGCCGCCGCCGAGGCCCCCGAGGGCGCCGAGGCCCCCGAGGCCGCCGAGGCCACCGAGGGCACCGAGCGCTCCACCCGCGCCCCCAGCGCCCCCGGCGAGGCCAGCGAGGGAGCCGAGCCCCCCGAGGGAGCCACCGAGGCCCTGGGTGCGATAGGGCTGCCGCTTGCCCACCTGGATCTCCGCGTCCTCGTTCTCGACCGTGAGGATGTGGGGCGTGGAGAGCACGTTGACGTTGGAGTTGGTCTGCATCGCCCGGAGCAGGAAGCCGAAGGCGGGGATCGAGAAGGTCGCGCCCCCCGCGCTGCGCTCGTCCGCGCCGCCGGAGACGTCGAGGAGCGGGCCCTGCAGGCCCACGGCGCCGCCGCCGCCGGAGAGCGTCGAGAGCGCCGAGGAGACATCGAGGCCGAGACCGCCGGCGCCGAAGAGGAGCGGCAAGGTCTCGCCGCCCGCGTCGATGGTGGTGCCGCCGGAGCCGCTCAGGCCCACGTCCCGCTGCTTGTTCTGGCTGATCTCCATGATGATCGCCTCGACGTAGACCTGCTTGCGCCGCACGTCGAGCTGGCGAATCACCTTCTGGATGGCCAGGTAGTCCTTGAGGGAGGACTCGATGACCAGGGAGTTGGTGGGCTCGTAGGCGGTGATCTTCACCTCGCCCTCGAAGAGCGCGCCCGACGCGCCGGCGCCACCGCTGGAGCTCCCCCCCGAACCACTGCCACGGCCGGCCGTGCCGCCGCCCCGCGAGCTGCGGCGCCCGGAGCCGGAGGCCAGGGAGGAGAGGGTCTGGGCGATGTCCTCGGCGTCGGCGTTCTCGAGGCTGTGGATGTGGATCTGGCCCTCGCCGGGGATCGGCACGTCCACCTTGCGGAGGAGGCGGTCGATGCGCAGGTAGGCGGAGCGGCTGGCCACGAAGATGATCGAGTTGGTGCGCTCATCAGCGAGCATCTTGGTGATCTGCACCGCGGTGATGTCGCCGCTGGTATCCGCGCTGCCCACCACCTCGCTGGCGGCGGCTCGGCTCTTGTTGCGCTTGGACTTGGACTTCTTCGACTTGCTCTTCTTCGTGCTCCGGCCGCTCGCGGGGGCGGCGCCCGGGGACTCGAAGAGGGTCTGCAGGATCGCGAGGATCTCGCCCGCGTCGGCGTACTGGACCGGGCGGATCCAGATCTTCTCTTTGCCCACCGGCACGTCGAGCTCGCCGATGAGCTTCAGGATGCGGCGGATGTTGGTGCCGGTATCGGTGAAGATGATCGTATTGGTCGGCGCATAGACCGTGACGTCCGCCGCTTTGGTCTTGAACTTATCGATGACCGGCAGGATCTCCTGGGCCTGCACGTGCTCGAGCTGGATGAGGCGCGTGACCATGCGGTCATCGTTGGGCCCCTTCTTGCCGAGGGGGTAGATGGGCGCGCCCTGCTGCTTGGCCTCGGTATTGGGCACGATCTCGAGGAAGTTGCCGTTGGGCACGATGGTCAGGCCATTGGCCTCGAGGGCGCTGAGGTAGGCCTTGTACGCCTCGTAGGCGGTGACCGGCTTGGGGCTGAGGATCGAGACGGTCGCGTTCTTGTTGGCGCCGCCGGTGAGGATGAAGTTCTGCTCGGTGATACACGAGATGAACTTGGTGAGGTCCCCGAGGGAGATCTCGTTGAAGTCGAGCCGGATCGTGGCGTTCAGCGGGAGCTTCCGGCACTTGATGCCCTTCTCGAAGTTGGTCTTCCACTCGATGACGTCCTCGGCCTGGGAGGCCAGGTCGTCCTTCTTCCGCTCCGCGGCCGCGTCCGGCTTGCCGAGGTTCTTGGGATCGAAGTCGAGCTTCTTGGTGCCCGTATCGAGCACGCCGGCCTTCTTGGCGGTGGTGCGGACGACGCCCGCATCGCCCCCGTCGCCAGGGGTCGGAAGCACGGGCACCGGGCTCGGGCGAGCGCGGCCCTTGTCGCCGGGACGGATCGCCGGCCGGGGGGTGGCGCGGCCAGGGGCGGGCAGCACGCCGATACCGCCCTTGTCGCGGGCCTGGGCGCCGGCGTCGGGGGCGGGGGCGAGCAGGGCCGCGACCGCGAGGGCCGAGGCCAACAGGCGCGTGGCGGTGGGCATGTC
>CAZEHU010000209.1:0-5966 GCA_964511605.1 uncultured Myxococcales bacterium | reverse complement strand
CCTTCTCTCCCCCCACGCTCTGCCACCCTCCTCGGCCTGGTGCCGGGTCTACTCCTGGGCACGCCTGGGATTGGGATCGCGGCGGCAGCCGAGCGCGAGGCCGTGGTGATCGACGTCTCCGACGATACACCGGAGCACGCCCACATCGCCCGCGAGCTCCGCCGCGCCGTGCGCAAGCACCCGGGCTTCCTGCTCAAGGACATCCACGGCGTGCTCAACGCCGGGGACGAGGAGGAGGAGCAGACCAACATCCGCACCGCCCAGTCCTTCCACGACGCGGGGCGCAAGGTGCTCGAGCAAGGGGACGCGGAGGACGCGGCGGATCAGCTCTCGAGCGCGCTGCAGCTCATGCGCAAGAGCTTCGCGCTCCTGCCCCACGTCCGCCACATCAAGGAGCTCCTGCTACGTCTCGGGGATGCCCGAGCGCAGCTCGGCGAGACCGAGGAGGCAGACGCCGTCTTCCGGCAGGCGGCCGACTTCCGCGCCGATCCTGAGAGCGTGACCATGAGCCCGGCGGGCCGCGCCGCGTACGCCCGCGCCCGGGCCGACCTCGAGGCCCTCGACCGAGGCGCGATCACGGTGACCTCGGATCCGCCCCACGCCGTGATCTACGTCGATGGACGCTTCAAGGGGGTCACGCCCACCACCGTCGCCGGCCTCACCGAAGGCGAGCACCTCGCCGCCCTGTACAAACCCGGCTACGCTCGCGTCTCCGCGATCCTCACCGCCAGCTCCGACGGCCTCGGCGAGGTGGACTTCGAGCTCGAGGAGGCGCGCCGCAAGCCCTTGTACGACGAGATGTGCGAGCGGATCGGCGATGAGGTGGCGAAGGTGGCCACCGAGGACGCCACCAAGGGCGATCAGGGCATCCGCCAGGCCGGGGCCCTGCTCTTCAGCGAGACCGCGATCGTGATGCACGTGGGCGGCAAGAAGCACGCGAAGAGCGTGGAGCTCTTCCTCTTCGATACCGGAACGCAGCGCCTGCTCCACAAGGTCTCCGCGGGGGTCGACTGGACCAGCCGCAACCGCGAGGCGATCGTCGCCCTCTTCGACCGCCTCGTGGACATCGACTGGGCGGTGGCCCTCGGCGCCTCGTCGAGCGGGCCCGGAGGCGGACCCGCCCTCACCAGGCAGTGGTGGTTCTGGACCGCCATCGGGGTGGGCGTCGCAGCGGCCGTCGTGGCGGTGGTGGTGAGCACCTCCGGCGAGGGCAGCCCCGCGCCGCCCACGACGGGCAGCCTGGTCCTGACCTTCTGATCCCCTCCCGGGGATCTCCCCTCATCGCGCCTCCGTCCTCCCCCCCAAGTGTGCTCGATGAAACGGGTTTCGACCAGGGCCTCCGAGTCCCTCGTCCCGGGGGTCACGCGCGCTCGCAAAGGACGCTTCGACCTCGATCGCGGCTCTGCTATAAGCGCCCGTTGATGATCCCGGATCGCGCATCGCTGAGCCTTTGTCGGGCCGAAGAGGGCACCGGACTCCTCCTCTGGGCGGAGGACGACGGGCAGATCCCTGGCTTCCTCCGCTCCCCATTCATGATGGGTCGGTGGCAGACCGACGTGCCTATGCTGGCCCCCGCGAAGGGCGGCGGGCTCGAGCGGCGCGCGGTCGATGGGTGGTGGCTGACGGCGGATCGAGCGGCCGCGGCCCTCGCGCCCCTCTCGCTGGCCACCGTGGACCGGCTGCCCGCCTCGATCGCCGTCTGGGCTCTCGCCTCCAAGTGGGTGGTCGAGGCGGTGATGCGAGAGCAGCTCGTGCCCTGTCTCGAGCCGGAGGGGGACGAGGTGACCTGCCGCGCGCGCTGGCGCGTGGCCCCCATCCGCCCGGAGGATCGCTCCCGGCTCAGCGGGCTGGCGAGCGCCATGCCCGGGGTCGCTCGGGCCTTCCCCCCGAATGGGGAGGATCTGGTGCTCACCGCGCCGGCGGCCTTGCGGGAGTTCCTCGACGCCGCAGCCGATGGCCTCGTCCGCGCCCCCACGGATGCGACGGCCCCCCACCCGGATCAGGGCCCCTCCTGGGCCATGCGTCTTGGCCGCGCATTGTCCGGCCCCCAGGACGAGTTCACGCTCGAGGGCCTCGCCGATCGCCACCTGCCCGATGCCCTCGGGCGGTGGGTCGGACCCGCCACGGCCGTGGGCACCCAGCGGCCGATCGTCGGCTTCCGCCTCGAGGAGCCGGCCTCCGCGGCGGGGCGCTGGAAGGTGACCTACCACCTGCTCGATCCCAACGACGGGACACGGATCCCCGTCGAGCACGTCAAGCGGCAGACCGACGCCGCCAAGACCATCCTCAGCCGCCTCTCACAGCCCTACGAGACCCTGCTCGACAGCCTCGGTCGCTGCGCGCAGGTCTTCGAGCCCGTGAGCCGCAGCTTGAGCGAGCGACTGCCCACCGGGGTGCGCGTCGATGCCCACGAGGCCTGGGCCTTCCTCACCAAGGCGGCCGTCCGCCTGCAGCGCGCCGGCTACTGGGTCGACGTGCCCGCGGCCCTCAGCAAGGTGGGGCGCCGCCGCGTGCGGGCCCGCATGCGCCTCGGCACCGAGGGCACGGAGACCGGAAGGGGCGGGCTCCTCGTAGGCGCCGTGCGCTTCCAGTGGGAGGCCAGCCTGGGCGAGGACACCCTGACCGGCGCCGAGTTCAAGAAGCTCGCCGCCTCCAAGGCCCCGCTGGTCCTGCATCGTGGTCACTGGGTCGCGGTGGATCCCTCCGAGATCGAGCGTTTGAAGGGCCTCATGGAGAAGGGGGGCGGCGAGATCGACGCCTCCGAGGCCCTGCGCCTGGCCCTCGCCGGGCACGTGGACATGCCAGGCGCGGATACGGACGCGGCCGACGTGATCGGGGATGGGGCGGTGGCCCGGGCGCTGGACATCCTCCAGGACGGCCTCGAGGGCTCGATCCCCGAGGTCCACGCCCCCGAGGGCTTCTACGGCGAGCTGAGGCCCTACCAGGGTCGCGGCCTCGCGTGGCTGCACACGGTGACCCAGGCGGGCTTCGGGGCCTGCCTCGCCGATGACATGGGCCTGGGCAAGACCATCCAGCTCCTCGCCCTCGCGCAGCACCTCGGGGAGCATGGCCGAGGTCGAAGGACCCTGGTTATCTGCCCCACGAGCGTCATCGGCAACTGGCGCCGCGAGGTGGCACGCTTCACGCCGCACCTGGCCACGGTGGTCCACCACGGTCCGATGCGGGCGGCCAGCGCGGCCTCCTTGAAGCGGGCCATGCGCGACCTCTCCGTCGACGGCGACGGTGTCATCGTGATCACCAGCTACAGCCTCTGCCGGCGGGACATCGAGCTCTTCAGCCGCATCGCATTCGATCTGGTGGTCCTCGACGAGGCCCAGAACATCAAGAACCCGGAGGCCGCGCAGAGCCGAGCGGTCCGCGAGCTCCAGTGCCGCCGCCGCGTGGCCCTCACCGGCACCCCGGTGGAGAACCGGCTCACCGAGCTCTGGTCGATCGTCGACTTCCTGAATCCGGGCCTGCTCGGCTCCCGCGGCAGCTTCAAGAAGACCTTCGCTATCCCGGTGGAGCGCTATGGGGACGAGGACGCGGCCCGCCGCCTGCGCCGGGTCACCTCCCCCTTCATCCTGCGCCGCCTCAAGATCGATCCGGCCATCTCCCCCGACCTGCCCGACAAGTTCGAGACCGTGCGATACTGCCCGCTCACCCGCGAGCAGGCGGCCCTGTACCAGGCGACGCTGGACCAGGCGATGGACGATATCGCCGGCATGGAGCAGGGCATCGAGCGGCGCGGGCGCATCCTGGCGATGCTCACGGGCCTCAAGCAGATCTGCAATCACCCCGCCCAATACCTGCGCGACGGCCGCCCCGAGCCCACGCGCAGCGGCAAGATGGTGCGCTTCCTGGAGCTGATGGACGAGGTGGTGGCCAGCGGTGGCCACCCGCTGGTGTTCACCCAGTACCGGGAGATGGGCGCGATCCTGCAGTCCGTGCTGGAGGGGATCCTCGGCGAGGACGTCCCCTTCTACCACGGCGGCCTGCCGCGCCAGGCGCGCGAGCGTATGGTCGCAGACTTCCAGCGCACCGGTGGGCCCCCGGTGATGATCGTCAGCCTGAAGGCCGGCGGGACCGGCCTCAACCTGACCCGCGCGAACCACGTCTTCCACTACGATCGATGGTGGAACCCCGCGGTGGAGGATCAGGCCACCGACCGCGCCTTCCGCATCGGACAGACGCGCGACGTGACGGTGCACACCCTCGTCGGGCAGGGCACCCTGGAGGAGCAGATCCACCAGATCCTGGAAGACAAGCGCTCCCTGGCCGATCGGGTCGTCGGCACGGGCGAGACCTGGCTCAGCGAGCTGGATGATGCCACCCTGAGAGAGCTCGTGGCCCTGGGCCAGGACGCCGTCGTGGAGGAAGAGACATGATGTCGGAGGGAGCCTGGTGGGCGCAGCGCTGGCTCGATCCCATCGTCGAGCCGCGGGAGTTCCGCCAGCAGGTGCGCAAGGGCAAGATCGCCGCGAACCGGGGCTGGGTCTCGAACATCGTGATCCGCCCGGGCCTCGTGACCGCCGTCGTCGCCGAGGATACCGGCGCCTCCTCCAATGTGCGCCTTCGACAGCCGCGCATCGAGGAGGAGACCTGGGTCCGCGTCATCACCCGCCTCGGAGGGGAGGTGGCCCACGCCGCGGCCCTCCTGAGCGGGCGCATCAACAAGGAGATGGAGGGCTTCTTCGAGGAGTCCGGCGCCGAGCTCTTTCCTTTCGATCACCACGACCTGACCTACTTCTGCACCTGCACCGACAACGCCACGGTCTGCAAGCACGGGGTGGCCGTGCACTTCGCGTTGGCCAAGGCCATGACGGCCGATCCCTTCGTCTTCATCGGCTTCCGCGGCAAGGACCGCGATGCCTTCATGGAGGAGCTGCACGCGGCCCGTGCCGCGGGCGAGGGCAGGGAGGAGGCCGGGGGCGGAGGGGCCGCAGCCTCGAATGGCGGCGTGCAGGAGGATCCGGACTTCGAGCCTGCCGAGGCCCTCAGAGAGGGCTACTGGCGGGCCGGCGTCATCCCCCACCTGGCCTTCCGCATCGACGCGAAGGACGTGGCCCTCGAGGAGGCCTTCCCGGTCATCCGGGCCCTCGGCCCCGGACCCTCGGAGACCCGGGCCGACGACATCGCGCGCGTGCTGGCACCGATCGCTCGGATGGCCCGCCGCCGCATCGAGGAGATCGTCGGCCAGGTGGTAGAGGACGAGTCCCTACAGGCTCGGGCGGCCCCCCGCGCCACCGACGCAGAGTCCCTCGAGGAGATCCTCGTCGCCGCCGCCCACCAGCACGGCTCGCTCACCAGCCGCTTCGTCGCCGATGCCCTCGACATCCACCAGCTCAAGGCTCGCCGCTACCTGAAGTGGCTGGTGGCCGAGGGGCGGCTCGAGCAGATCGGCCGAGCGCGCGGGACCCGCTACGTGCCTCCGGGCCAGGGCGGAGCGGCGGCCGAAGCGGACGATGAGGAGGGCTCCCACGACAAGGAGGCGCTCGCTTCACCGGCTCCGGCGCCCGAGCCAGCGGCCGCCGAGTCTGCTCCGGCGGTGGCGTAGCGAGCGCCGCCACAAGGTCGAGCGGGCCTATCAGCTCCCCCCGGCCGCCTTGTCCATCTGCGCGAAGAGCTCGGACACCTTGTGGGCCTGGTAGAAATAGGGGAAGCGGGCGTGAGAGCTCTTGAGCTCCTCGCGCACGTTGCCCTCGGGATCGAGGAAGAAGATGCGCGGTACGTAGCCGCCGAAGCGCTGGTAGCGGCCGAGCCACTCGGGCCGCAGGTCCTGGTCCTGGGCGATGAGCACCAGGCCCTCGGCGGCCTTGGTGAACGCCTCGCCCTCCATCTTGGGGGCGAGGGCACGGCACTTGGGGCACCAGTGGGCGTAGATGAGGAGGAGCGCCGGCTTCCCCTCGGCTTTGGCTCTGGCCATACCCTCCCCATAGCTCGTCCATGGGACGTCGGGGGAGAGG
>CAZEHU010000208.1:1711-5976 GCA_964511605.1 uncultured Myxococcales bacterium | reverse complement strand
AGGTCCCGGTGGTGGTAGGCTCGCCCGATGGCTGACTGGTATGCCGTCATCGACGTCCGCACCGGAAGGGGTCGTGTGATCGAGGCCGATCGCACCCGCCAGAGCCGGGCCGCCCTGGTGCTCTTCCTCGAGGGCCGGGTGGTGCTCCAGGTCGCGGCGTCCACGGTCGGCGGCCTCGTCCGCTGTGAGAGCCGAGAGCAGGCCGAGGCCACGGTGCGACGCTGGCGTCCGATGCCCGATCCCACCGCGAACCGGCCCTCTCGCCCGGTGCCTTCGCGGACCTCCCGCTTGCGCCAGCCCCCCGCGATCATCGAGGAGCTCGGATCGACGGCGCCGGTGCGCGGCCCGCTCGGCAAGAGGCCGCGGGCGATCGTCGAGGAGCTCGGCTCCGCCGCGCCCGGGCGAGCGGCCACGGGCGGCGGCCAGGTGGAGTCGGTCTCGGCGCGCTTCGGCCCGGCAGACGCCGCCTCGCCTTCGCTGCCGGGAGGCAAGGGCGAAGGCAAGTAGCGGGCTCAGCTCTCCTCGCGCGTCGCCCCGTCGAGCCACGCGGACGCGAGCCCGGCGCCCACGACGTTGGTCGTGATGAAGAGCACCTGGGCAAGGGGGATCAGGCAGAGGAGGGCCCCCACTCCTCCGAGCCCGAGGCGCAGGCCCTTGTGCTCTCTCGCGAAGCGCTTCTGGGCGGCGAAGTCCAGATCGTGGAGCTCGAAGTGATAGCTCATCAGATCCCAGCCCAGGGTCATGGCGGTCAGGTAGAGCTGGGCGGCCAGGTAGAGGATCGAGCCGAGGATCGGGATCAGGTTCAGCGGCAGGATGCAGAGGCTCAGCGCGAGGAAGGATAGGAGGCGCCGAACCTCGATGCCGACAGTGCGCGCGAGGGCCTCGAGCGCGCCGGTCTGGCTGTCGGGGACCTCGCCCCCCGCGAAGCGTCGAGCCGCCAGGTAGACCGGCCCGTGGAATGCGGGCAGGACCATCGAAGCCAGGGTGGTGAAGATCACGGGCGCCACCAGGAAGGTGCCCAGGACGGCCGCGAGCTTCAGCGCGAAGCCGAGGGCGCCGGCGATCCAGCCCACGAAGCTATCCCACCAGCCGGGATCGACCGCCTGCTCCACCGCCACCCAGCCTTCCACAGTGTCGAAGGCGTACCAGAGCATGCCCCCCACCAGGAGGGCGAAGAGGAACGCGTTGACCACCAGGCTCACCGCGATCGTGCCGCGGAGCGAGGCCTCGCCCAGGCCTACCTTGATCCCGGCGACCACGGCCGCCGCTCCATCCCCCATGCCGAGGGGCGCTTCGCTCGGTCCCGTCATGGCCCGATGCTCGGTCGCCGCTATGCCTCGGTCAACCGGATATGCGCCGCCATCCTCCGTCCCGAATCCCCCGGCGCCAGTGCATCGATCCTCGAGGTCCTCGCAAGAGACCGCCGCGAGCGAGCGCAGGTATTGTCGCGAGCGCCGCATTCGCGTGAGGGGCGAGCGCCGCATTCGCGTGAGGGCCTCTTTTTTTCGACGGCCTCCTCGCCTCCCCGTACGCTCCTCGACGTGTCCTGGAGGACACAGCGGCGTGGCTCGAGGGGCACGCCGGAGACCCGAGGGCGTGGGAACCCAAGGGGATCGCTGATGGCACGGGTCTTGCGACCGGTGTGCATGGGTCCGCCCTTCGGACGCCCCACCCAGGACGACCACGATCCACGGAGACCACATGGAAGCTCTTGCGCTCATCGGATCCATCGGCGGCGGCGTCGGCGCTGCAGTCCTCGTGACCCGCCTCGGCATGGTGGCGGTCATCGCGCTCATGCCCTCACGAAGGGCTTGACAGCCCCGATCGCCCTTCTCGATGCCGCCTGTCTGGCCGAAACCGCCGATCTCGGGCGGCCCGAAGACTCGACGGGCCCCCAGCCCGCCTCCCCCGCTTCGCTTTCGGGCCACCCGACCTCGGCGGTTTCGCCTGGCGACATCCGACATCGAGAATGTCGAACGGGCCTGTGAGCCGGGCCAACTCCCTGTTGCCCCCTCATCGGGGCGATGCTTGGATGCGCCGTGGCCCGAGGTGCACCCCAGCAGGACGGTCCGAGCGGTAGCCCGGTCCGGGATCGGGCCTGGCGCCTCGCGGCGCTCGCCGGGACCTCCTACGATCTCCTGGTCGTCGGCGGAGGCGTCACGGGCGCCGGCATCGCCCGGGACGCTGCGCTGCGCGGCCTGAAGACCGCCCTCGTCGATCGTAAGGACTGGGGCTGGGGCACCTCCAGCCGCTCCTCGAAGCTGGTCCACGGCGGGCTCCGCTACCTCGAGAACTTCGAGCTGGGGCTGGTCTTCGAGGCGACCCGGGAGCGGGCGATCCTCCGTCGGCTCCACCCCCACCTGGTCTGGCCCCTGCCCTTCGTCTTCCCGGTCTTCGAGGGGGATCGCAATCCCCTCTGGAAGGTGAACCTGGGCCTATGGCTCTACGACCTCTTGAGCCTCCTACGGGGCTATCGCCTCCATGCTCGTTGGAGCGCGCGCCGCACCTCCGCCGAGGTGCCGGACCTGAGGCGAGAGGGCCTCACTGGCGCCCTCCACTACTTCGACTGCCGGACGGATGACGCTCGGCTGGCCCTGGCGAACGCGCTGGATGCGGAGCGCCACGGAGCGACGGCCGCGAGCTACGTCAGCTACGAGGGCCCGGTCTTCGAGGGCGCGGGCGAGGAGGAGGAGCGCATGCGCGGCGCGCGCGTGCGCTGCGAGCTGAGCGGCGAGGAGCTGGAGCTCTCTTGTCGCCACGTGGTCTACGCAGGCGGGCCCTGGACGGACGCCCTGCCGGAGGCGCCCGGGGGCGGACACCTGCTCCGCCCCACCAAGGGCGTGCACATCGTCGTCGATCACGCGCGCCTTCCGGTCCCGGCGGCGATCGTGCTCAGCGCGATGGAGGATGGACGGGTGGTCTTCGCGATCCCCCACGAGGACGCCACCTACATCGGTACGACGGATACCGACTTCGACGGCGACATCGATGGAGCCCATGCCTCCAGTGACGATGTGGCCTATCTCCTCGAGACGACCAATCACTTCTTCCCGGAGGTGGGCCTCGGACCCGAGGACGTCCGGACCACGTGGGCCGGCATCCGCCCCCTGATCCGATCGGACGCCGAGAGCGCCTACAGGACCAGCCGCGAGCACCAGATCTATCGGGACCCGAGGGGCCTGACCACCATCGCCGGCGGCAAGCTCACCACCTTCCGCTCCATGGCCGAGGAGGTGGTGGACGTCGTCGCCGATGCCCTCGCTGGGGAGGGTGGGATCGAGATCGGGCGCTGCAGGACCGCCAGGCTCGCCCTCGATCCCGGCGTCCGGGAGGTCGCCGATCCCGTGCTCGGGCCGGAGGATCCCTTCGAGCGCTGCCTCTGGCGCCATCACGGCTCGGGCGCAGCCAGGGTGCGCGCCCGGCTCGAGTCCGAGCCGGCCGAGGGCGCGCGCCTCGATCCCGCCCTGCCCTACGTGCTCGCCCAGGTGACCGAGGCCGTGGTGCACGAGCACGCCCTGTGCCTCGAGGACGTGCTGGTCCGACGCCTGCACGTCTGGCATCGCGCGGCCGATCAAGGCCTGGGCTGCGCAGATCTCGTGGCTCGGCACATGGCCGCGCTCCTCGAGAAGGACGAGGGGTGGGTGGGCGAGGAGGTGGGCGCGTATCGCCGAGCGGCGGAGCGAGCACGCCAGGGAGCCCGAGCCCTCGCGGCGGCCAGCGTGGACACCGGCGAGGGGGCCGAAGACCCTGAGCCGCTCTCGATCGTAGGCGCGGCCGACACACCACCTGACACGAGGGCCCGGGATCGGGCATGATCCCCGCGATGGGGACGCGCGCACGGGCACGAGTGTGGGGAGATCCGAGGCAACGGCTGCTGCCGGTGCTCATCGGCCTCCTGCTCCCCGCTGCGCCCAGCCTGGCGAAGACCTTCGCGGAGGTGCCCGGGGACCTCGACCTCGACGGCGAGATCACGGTGCGCGACCTGCAGTGCGCGTACGACACGGACCTCGACCCGGACGGCAAGGGTCTTCAGGCCTGCGGCCAGGAGGCCAAGGCCTGGGCCGATCTGGACTGCAGCGGCACGTTCGACTTCGAGGACCTCGCGTTCCTTCGGGATCGTGTCGCCGGCCGACCATCGACCCTGCCGAGTGACCTCGACGGGGACTGGCGGGCCGACGCCTGCGACTGGGACGACGACGGCGACGGCTTCCTCGACACCTGCGAGGCGGACAACGACACCGACCCCCTCGATCCCTCCTCGCACC
>CAZEHU010000208.1:0-1701 GCA_964511605.1 uncultured Myxococcales bacterium | reverse complement strand
TGTGGACCGCCCTGTGGCGGCGGCTGTCCGGACGATGGAGATCCCTGCACGGCGGAGCTCTGCGACGAGGTCTCCGGCCTCTGCGACAGCCTCCCGGCCTCCGACGTGCCTTGTGAAGATGGGGACGTCTGCACCCACGATGATCTCTGCATCGAGGGCACCTGCGTCTCGGGGGACGCGCCCGACTGCTCGCAGTTGAGCGAGGGCTGCGTCGCCGGCATCTGCAGCCCCTCGTCCGGGGAGTGCACCATCACCGTCGATACCGATGGGCTGCCGTGCGACGATGGTGATCCCTGCACCCAGGAGGATGCCTGCCTCGATGGGGCCTGCGGGGATGCCACGCCCCTCGACTGCACGGCCTTCGACACCTTGTGCACCGTCGGCGCATGCGATCCGGCTCTAGGCTGCTTCGCCGAGGCCCTGCCCGACGGCGAGGGCTGCTTCAGCGACGCCGCCTGCCTGACCGAGGGCGTCTGTGTCGCGGGCCAATGCAACTGCGCCCAGCCGGACTGCTCGGCGCTCGACGATCAATGCCTCGAGGGGGTCTGGGAGGCCGACCTGCAGACCTGCGTGCAAGAGATCGCGGCGGGCGCCATCTGCAACCTCGACTTCAACGCCTGCACGGTCGACACCTGTGACGAGGCAGGGGCCTGTCAGCCGGGCGGCCCACCGGACTGCACGGCCAAGGACGACGCGTGCAATCAGGGGTTCTGCGCAGCCGTCACCCCCACCGCCTGGGTATGCACCGCCTTGCCGGCCGAGGGGGCGACCTGCGACGACGACACGGCCTGCACCGACGACGAGACCACCTGCCAGGGCGGGGCGGTCGCCGCGTGGGGCTATGATCACACCCTGAGCACCGATGAGCTGGTGCTCGATCACTCCGGCCAGAACCACCACGGCGTCTTCCAGGAGGCCTCCTGGCTCGCCCCCGGCGGCCCGACGGGGTGGCGCTTGCACTGTGACGGCTCCGGCGACGCCGAGGTGCTGATCGACAACGACGACGGCCTGGCTGTCGGCGGGAAGAACGTGAGCCTGTCGACGTACTTCCGCGTCGAGGATACGGCGCCGTTCAGCCAGGTGCTGGTCTCGAAGGACACGACGTGGATGTTGGGCGTCAACCTCGGCGTCGTCGCCTGCGCCATGCGCATCGACGATGACTGGGAGTGGATCGGCACCCACACGGTCGAGGCCGGCGACTGGCACCAGGCCGGCTGCACGTACGACGGCAAGGCGGTCCGGGTGTACCTGGACGGCGCCCTCGTGGACTCGAGGTCGATGCTCGGCACGCTCACGCCCGGCGCCGGACCCACGCGCCTGTGTGCCCGCGAGCTCGGATTCCACCTCGCCGGGGATCTGGCCGACACCCGCGTCTACCCCCGCACGCTCACCGACGGAGAGATGTGGGCGCTCCTCGCAGACGACACGCCCCCGGGCGCCAGCGGCACCTGCGGCGGCAGCGGCTGGGATCCCTTCTGCTGCGAGACCGATCTCCACTGTGAGGATGCCTACGTCTGCACCACCGACGCCTGCGACGGCGGTCTGTGCGACAACCCACCGGCGATCCTCTGCGACTTCCCGGGCAATGGCTGCGGTTTCGAGTACTGCGCGGTCTCTCAGAGCTCGGGCGGCCCGAGCTGCCAGATCGCCGGCGGCGGCCCCGTCGATCCGGTCTGGACCCAGGACTTCGAGGTCTGGGAC
>CAZEHU010000207.1:0-5983 GCA_964511605.1 uncultured Myxococcales bacterium | reverse complement strand
CCTGAGCCTGCTTCTTGTAGTAGTCCTCCTCGAGGGCTCGGAAGAGCTTGGGGAACAGCCGGCGGTAGTCGATCTCCTGGCCGGGGAAGTCGATGCGCCAGGCACCGACGCGGCTGACGAGATCTCGGCGGAAGCCCTCCGCATCGCTGGCGACGCCCCAGACCCTCTCGAGCTCCTCCATCAGGTGGATGTCGGGGGGCTCGGAGCGGCCGCTGCGCTCGCTGTAGATCCTCTCGCCCTTGAGCAGGTACGAGACGTGGAGGATGTAGCGCGCGAAGAGCTCGTCGTACTGATCGGCGCTGACCAGGCCCATGCAGGAGCGGAGCTCGTTGTCGAGGCGATCGAGCCAACGATCGCGGACCACCGCGACAAATGCGAGGGGATCGTGCCAACCCTCCTTGGGCTCCACCTTCAGCCACTCGTAGACCGACTTCATGCGGCAGAGGGCCTCGAGCTCGGAGAAGATGCCGATGGGGCTCAGTCCCCAGGTATTCGGGGACTGGAGGGCGTTGAGCATGACCTCCTTCATCTCGCGCGGCGAGGCGCCGAGGCATCCCTCGTAGATCACCTCGTCGTCGCGCTCGGTGCGCAGATCCCGAAGGGCCGCGCGGAGCTCCCGGCTCTGCTCCGGGCTGAGCCCCTCGGGCTCCCGCTCGCCGGCGTAGAGCTCGGCCTTCTCGAGGGGGGTCATCTTCTCGATGACCTCCTCGAGCCCCTTGGGATAGCGCTCTGGATCGGGGCGATGCATGCGCGTGAGCACCGCCCAGAGGGCCACGACCCCGGTGGCGTGGGGCGCGACCTTCTCGCTCAGGCCTCCGGCCGCCACCTGCTCGTCGTAGATCGCCTGCTCCACGCGGTAGTTCCGCAGGTAGGGCATCTTCACGAGGTCCATGCGCCCCTTGAAGGAGGGGAAGTCCTGGTACTCCTTGAAGGCGGCGAGGTGCTGCTCGTTGGAGCTGGCGAGGAAGACCGTGTCCAGGTGCAGGATCGCGCTCGGCAGCGCCACCGTGCCCTTCTCGCAGGTCGCGAGCAGGTACTTGAAGGAGTCGAGCGGCTTCTTGAGGAGATCGTTGTACTCGATGAGGCCGCGATTCGCGTCGACCAGATCGCCCATGGGCTCGTAGAGGTTCAGGCTCCGCAGGCTCGGAGGGAGGGAGCCGAGGCTCTGATCCGCGGTGACCTGGCGGAGGGCGGCGTCCACGTGGAGCTGGGGCTCGATGGTGACCGCGCTCCGGCGGTAGCGCCGCGAGAAGTGGAGCCGCTCCACCTGCACGTGCTGCAGCACTCGCTGGAAGTCGCCGTGGTAGGCGTTGAGCAGGGCATCGACGATGAGGCGGGAGCGCGGGCTGAGGTCCCCATCGCGCAGGTAGTGGCCCACCGCGTGGCGGCTCTCCAGCTTGCCCTCGGCCACGAGCTCGTCGATGAGGGCCTTGCGCCGCGCTGGCGGCAGGAGGAGGAGCGGGTGATCGCTGAGATCCCCGGGCAGCCGCGCGTCCACGTCCTCCTCGTCGAGGTGGGCGTAGCTCTTGATGGCGCCGGTGGGAGCCGCACGCTCGGCGAAACCCAGGCGCCCGCGGGAGACCCTCGTCGTAGGGAAGACCCACGAGAAGCGATAGGCGGCGCCAGCGTCTGTGAGGCTGTAGGCCTCGAGTCCGCGCATCAGGCACTGGATCAGCGAGCTCTTCGCGGAGCCATTGGGGCCGTGGAGCAGGACGAGGCGGGTGATGCGTCCCTCCCGCATGAAGTTCTCGACCAGGCGAGCGACCTCGCCCTGGGCCCTCTCTTGGCCGACCACGCGATAGCGCAGGCCGGTGGACTCGTCCTCCCAGGGGGCGTCGAAGAGCCCGTATCGGGTGATCGTGCCGTGGGGGCGCTCCACCTCGTAGGTCCCGTAGTGCCCGAGACAGTCGCTGAGGTAGCTGGCGGCAGTCCGAAGCTGGCAGTTCGGCTCCTCGATCACGAGCTGAAAGTACTCGTCGAAGGAGAGCACCCGCTGGGCGGTCCGGAATCCCTCGGAGATCGAGGCCTCGAGCGTTCGCAGGCGCTCGACCGCTGCCCCCTCGGCCGGGGTTCCGGGCTCCTCGCTCACGGCGAGACGGAGACCGCGAGCGTGACCTGGGTCTTCTCGATCACGCAGCTCACGTCGTTGCAGACGCTGAAGCGGATCTCCCCGATGACGTCCTCCTCGCCGGCCTCCTGGCCCTTGAGGCCCACCCTGACGGCGGTCGCCTTGTCCTTCGCGGCGAAGTCGCCAGCGCTCTGGCGGAACTCGCTCTTGTTGAGGCTGACCCGCTGCGGCGCCTCCTTGAAGGTGAGCTTCGCCGGGTAGTCCTTGTTCCACTTGTAGCCCTTGGCGGGCGTGACCGCGACGCTCGCGTCAGCGCTCTTGCCGCGGGTCACGGAGGGGACCTCGATGCGCAGATCGTAGGTCTTCTTCTTCTGCGCCTCGCTCATCGGAGCCCCGGCGGACTCCGCGCTCGAGGCGCCGGCTGCTGCTTCGCTCTTGCAGGCGCCGGCGACGACGAGCGCGAGGGCCATGGAGGAGGCGACGAGGAGGGTGGACAGACGCATGGGGGTTCTCCGCATTCGGGCTCGGGGGGCCGCGCGTTTCGAAGCGACAGCGTACCGATTTATTCAACCAGGACAACGCCCCGCACATGCCCGCCCAGGTTCGATCGGTGTGGGCCGCGGCCGCGCTCCCCTACTCGGCTCCGCCCCCGCGGCGCTGCGCGCGCGACGCGGGGCGGGGGCGGTGGCTTTCTCGACGCTCGGCGCGCGGCCGCTAGGATGCGCCCATGGCAGCGGCACGCGGCGGCAAGGGACTCTGGATCTGGGTGGCGATCTTCGCCGTGGGTTTCGGCCTCGGCTACCTCCTGACCACCCTCGCGGTCAGCGGGCCAGAGGAGCACGTCCGGGAGACCGCCCGCTCCCAAGACACCGCGCGCTCTCCGGCTGATGCCGCCCCGTCGAAGGCGCCGCCGGCCGAGGCGCTCGCGGAGGCCAGGGGCCTCACCGGCATGCCCGCCGTACCGCCGCCCGTCGCCGCGCCCCCCCCCGTGACGCCGCAGCCCGCGGCGACCAAAGCGCCGGAGGCTCCGTCCCCCCCCCGCGGGCCCACAGGTGCCGAGACACCGAAGCCCGAGGATCCGGCCGCCCCCTCCGATCCCGCCGTCCAGGAGCCCCCGCCGGCCGAGCCGCCGGAGGTGGTCGATGAGCAGCCCGCCCGACCCTGGTGGCAGGCCTGCCGTGCCAGCATCTGCAAGGTGGACTTCGGCGCGATCACCGGCGGCCTCACCATCCGGCGCGGCCACGTGGTGCACGGCTCGAGGGTCGACTGGCAGGCCGACTTCGGCGGGGGCGAGCGCCTCTCCGTCCTTCCCACCGAGGGCGAGATCCAGGTTCGGGTCGAGGGCGTCGGGCTCGCAGCCGACGGCCAGCCCATCGCTGCCGAGATCGTCTACCGCGCAGGCGAACGCGAGCTTCGCGGTGTGATCAAGCTGGACCTCGGGAGCCCGGACAAGCGCATCACGATGCAGCCGATGTGATCCCCTCGGAGGGGGATCGCGGTTGCCACATGTGGCTTGCATCCTGATCAGGAACCGTAGTTAAATCGATCACTTGCGTCTTCCTCCCCCCGATCGCGCGCAAGATCCTGATCATCCGACGGAATTTTCCGATCCGGTGCGGTTGACGACCACGATCTCCGTCTCCGATCGTCGACGAAAGTTGACGCTGATCGAGGCCCCTAGGACAACGGTCGAGGATCGGGGCTCCGAATCGGTGGCAGCGGATAGCGTGGCGACAGTCCTGGGGTTCTGGAGGGAGGACGATGATGGCGAGCATGGCACTGCGGACCGAGGAGAGCACAGCGAGCGAGGGAGCCCGCAAGAAGCGGACCCGCTCGAAGACCATCGCCGGTCGGCGCCTGACGCGCGCCGAGATCGAGGAGGGAAAGCGCCTCGTCGACGACATGTGGTACGAGCGGCCGAAGTCTCGCTCGGAGTGCGCTGACGGTCCGCGTCCGTGCCCCTTCGTGAGCTGCAAGTACCACCTGTACCTGGACGTGAAGGTCCAGACGCAGTCGATCAAGATCAACTTCCCTCACCTCGAGGTGTGGTAGATGGAGCAGACCTGCTCCCTCGACGTGGCCCAGGCCGGCGGCCTGACCCTCGAGGAGGTAGGCCGCATCATGAACCTGACCCGCGAGCGCATCCGCCAGGTCGAGGCCCACGGCATCGACAAGCTCCGCTCCACGGGCCTGATGACCGACATCGATCGGGTCTTCGGGCGCTCCCGCAAGTTCGGAGGCTGAGCCCCCCGGCCGGCGCGATCCCCCGGTTGGGACGCGCGGGCCCGCGTGCTATGAGCCGCCCCGCAGCCTCACACATGCAGGGAGCGGGCCATGGCGGTGGTGCAGCGCGCGCTGTTGAGCGTCTCGGACAAGCGGGGCCTCGTGGCCCTCGCCGAGGGCCTCGTCGCCCGTGGCGTCGAGCTCATCTCCACGGGCGGCACGGCCCGGGCCCTCCGAGAGGCGGGGCTCAGCGTGGTGGGCGTCGATCAGATCACAGGCTGGCCGGAGATGATGGACGGCAGGGTCAAGACCCTGCACCCCGCTGTGCATGCGGGCATCCTGGCGCGCCGAGGTGTGCGGGCGGACCTCGACGGTCTCGAGCGCCACGGCCTGCGCCCGATCGATCTCGTGGTGGTCAACCTGTACCCCTTCGAGGCCACGGCCGGGCGGGAGGGCGTCACGCCCGAGGCGGTCATCGAGCAGATCGATATCGGCGGCCCCAGCATGGTCCGCGCAGCCGCCAAGAACCACGACGCCGTCGCGGTGCTCACCGATCCCGACGACTACCCCGCGGTGCTCGCCGCGCTCGCGGAGGGCGCCGGCGAGCTGCCCGCCGGCATGCTCCGGCGCCTCGCGGCGGCCGCCTTCCTCCACACCGCGCGCTACGATGCCGCCATCGCCGCCTGGATGGGCGGCCTGGTGGATGGGGAGGAGGGGGCCGATACCCCGATGCCCGCCGTCGCCGGGAGTCCGCTGCCGCGCGCTTCGACCCTCCGCTACGGGGAGAACCCCCACCAGGCTGCGGCGCTCTACCGCGCTCCAGGGGAGCCCGAGGGGCTCGCCCGCGTGGTGCAGCTCGGGGGCAAGGAGCTGAGCTATAACAACTGGATCGACATGGACGCCGCCTACCAGCTCGCACGGGAGCTGGGTCCCCGCGGCGTCGTCGTGGTGAAGCACACGAATCCCTGCGGTGCGGCCGTCGGTGGCGGCAGCCTGGCGGAGATCTACGAGCGTGCGCGGGCCACCGACCCGACCAGCGCCTTCGGCGGCATCGTGGCGACGCGCGGCGTCCTGGATCGCGAGCTGGCCGAGCGCCTCATCGAGACCTTCCTCGAGGTGATCCTCTGCGGGGAGGCGACCCTCGAGGCCCGCGAGATCCTCGCCCGCAAGAAGCGCCTCCGTGTCCTCACCCTGGACGAGGCGGGCTGGGCGATCACCGGCGAGGTGCTCCTCGAGCGCCCGATCTCCGGCGGCCTCCTGCGCCAGCAGGCGGACATCACGCCGGACGATGTGCGGGCGGCGCGGGTGGTCACCGCACGCGCCCCCACCGAGGAGGAGTGGCAGGCCCTGTCCTTCGGCTGGACGGTGGCGCGCCACGTGAAGTCCAACGCCATCGTCTTCGCCCACGCGGATCGCACGGCAGCCATCGGGGCCGGCCAGATGAGCCGGGTCGACAGCTCGAGGGTGGCGGTCATGAAGGCCACCGGGAGCCTGGAGGGCACGGCCCTGGCCTCCGATGCGTTCTTCCCCTTCGCCGATGGTGTCGAGGCGGCCGCCGAGGCCGGAGCCACCGCGGTCGTGCAGCCGGGCGGCTCGATCCGCGACGAGGAGGTCATCGAGGCTGCCGATCGCCTCGGGCTCGCGATGGTCTTCACCGGCCGCCGCCACTTCCGGCACTAGATGTGTGAAGCG
>CAZEHU010000206.1:0-5994 GCA_964511605.1 uncultured Myxococcales bacterium | reverse complement strand
CGGGAGGCGGAGCGGGAGCCGCGCCCGCTCCGGTGGTGGGGAGAAGGGGAGGAGGAGGGCGATCGCCGAGCGACCGCCTCGCTCGCCTCGGAGCCGCCGCGGGGTCCCGAGGCGCCACCCGGCGTACCGAGGCCCTCGCCCTCGGCCTCGACGCAGACCTCCCCCTTCTCGAGGGGGCAGGCGTCCTCCACGTCGAGGATGCCGTCCCCGTCCGAGTCGGCGTCGAGCGCGTCGAGGAATCCATCGCCGTCCGTATCGAGGGCCAGGCCGCCCGGGGCCTCGAGGCCGTCGCCGAGGCCATCGCCGTCCGTATCGGGGTGGAGGGGATCGGTGCCGAGGGCGACCTCGGTCTCGTTCGTGAGGCCATCGCCGTCGGGGTCAGCGGTGGCCCCGTCGTCCGGGTCGGGATCGCAGGCATCTCCAAGGCCATCGCCGTCGCTGTCGAGCTGCTCTGGGTCGGGGACCGTGGGGCAGGCATCCTGCTCGTCGGCCAGACCATCGCCGTCGTCGTCATCGTCACAGGGGTCGAGGCGGCCGTCCCCATCGCTGTCCTCCTGGCCGCCGAGCTCCATCTTCCAGGCGAGCACGTCGTGGCTATTGAAGTGCAGCCCGGTGGCGGCCGCGAGGCCGACGTAGCCCGTGTGGCCGATGACCTCGTGCAGAGCCAGCTCGACGGCCACCAGCGGCTCTTGTGGGGGCATCGGCTCGGCGCCGACGCGGACCTCCATGAGCCTCGCTCCAGCGGCGTAGTCGATCCAGACGAAGACGGCCTCCCCGCCGTTCAGGTCGACCGGCGCCTTCGCGGTCGCCACGTGGCCCCCCGGGACCTGGGAGCTGAGGATGCCTATATGGTTGTCGCTCGGCTCGCCCTTGTTCTTCCAGGTGTCGAGCTCGATGCCGAGGGCCGGCGCGACCCCGGCGAAAGCGAGCTTGCCCCCCTTGCCACCGAGGGCCGCTGGCCCGGAGGCGCTCGCCTGCATCACGAAGGCCAGCCCGTCGGCGCCGCGGCCGTCCATGCGGCCGCCCGCGATGAGGACGTGGAGGAAGACGGAGATCGTCGTCTCTTCGTCGAGCTGTATCGGGCATTGCCAGAAGGCGGCGCCGGCCTTCCAGCCCTCGTCGGGGGTCAGGCGGAGGGGACCGCCGATGCCGGCGAGGGTGGCGCTGCCGGCCAGGGTCAGGGACTCGGGATCGGTGAGCCCATCCACCTGCGCCGGCGGGGCGGCCAGCAGGGCCGCCGCCCCCAAAGCGAGGAGCGAGCTCATCCCTTGCCTCTCTCGATCTCGATGGGCGCGAGATCCGGCTCGACCCCCCCGCGGCGGGCCGTGAGGAGGAGGGTGGCGAGCCGAAGGGTGCGCCGCCAGGGGCGGTCCCAGGGGCTCATCGGGAGGGGGCGATCGCCGGCTCCGGGGGCGCCGGGGACCAGAGCCCGGCGAGCAGCTCTCCGGTCCATGCGACGGCGCGCTCCGCGCTTGCGGGATCGAGGCGTCCCGGGAGGCGGTAGAGGTAAGGCACGAGGTCCACCTCGTAGCCGCCCTTGTTGTGCTCCTCGCGGGTGGGCAGGTAGCCGATCATGCCATTGGAGTAGCCACAGAAGAGGGTGGCCTCGGCAGGCGAGGCCTCCTTGATGGCCATGCCGACGCCGTGGAAGGTCTCGGCGCCCTGCCCCACGATCGCCAGGCCGCCGGCGCGCAGCGCTTGGATCTGGAGGGGCACGCGGGCCCCGGAGGCGTCGGAGACGAGGCCGGTGCGCCAGGGGTATTGGGTGTCGAGGGCGCGATTGACGAGGGCGGCGGGCAGGGGCAGGTGGGTGTGGCGGCGCAGGCCCTCCACGTAGCTCATGGTCCCGCGCCCGAGGCGGCGGGCCTCGCCCACCACCTCGAGCCAGACCGTGTCGACGATCGCGCCCACCGGGCCGGGGGCCAGCGGTGTTGCCCCATCGAGGGCGCGGAGCACCTCGACGGCGACCGCGCGCCCCGAGGCCTCCATCTGGGCCTCCTCCCGGTCGCCCCAGGTGTGGTCGGGGTTCTGATCCCCCGTGGCCCCTTGCAGGAAGAGGCAAGGCACGCCGGTGGCCTCCTCCACGGCCCGCCGCATCACGCCCGGCCACTCCGCCGACGAGCGCTTGTGCTTCGGGCTCATGAAGGTGGGGTGGCAGGCCAGGTTCACCAGGTGGGCGAGGGGTGCTCCTTGGGCGTCCCGCACCTGGACGATGCCGATCGAGCGATCCGCGTGGCCCTCGCGGTTCACGCCGATGATCACCTTGCCGGGGCGGACCTCCTCGCGGCGGTTGATGATCAGGTCGGTCTGCCCGACCGCCCGGGCGAGGGTGGCCGGGGCAATGCCCTCGCCGGCGCGGACCAGGGCGGCGACGGAGCGCTCCACGAAGCGCGCCACGTAGGCGAGCTGCTCGGGGCGGGTGCGCCCCTCGAGCACGGAGGCCACCGGCGCGGAGTGGCTGTGGGAGGCCGCCACCAGGATGGCCTCCGGACAGAGGCCGGCGCGGGCAGCCCCGGCGCGCACCCGTGCGACCACGTCCTCGTGGACGGCGAGCTGATCGACGGCGAGGATCGCGACCCGGCTCCCCGAGCCGTCCTCGAGGACCAGGGCCGTCGCCGTGAGCGGATCCCGGACGCCCTCGGAGCGCCGCAGCCGGAGGGTCGCGTAGCCAGCGAGGGCGGTGCCGGGCTCGGGGTCGATCGAGGCGCGGGCGATCCCGGCGCGGAGTGGGAGGGGCGAGCTCATGCTGCACCCATGTCCCGGCGCGGGGTGGGGCGTCAAGCCGGCGCTCTTGGTATACACTCCAGCCGTGCGTCTTCGAGGTCCTGCCATGCTCCGGATCGCGGCCCTTCCCCTGGCCCTCTTCCTGCTCATCGTTGCCGCGCCCGAGGCCGAAGCGAGGCGCGGGCAGAGCGCCAAACAGAAGGAGGCCGACGCCGACGTCTGGTACGAGCTGGCGATGGAGGCCTGGCAGGAGGGCCACTACGACGAGGCGGCCGTCGCCTTCGAGCGGGCCCACGGCCTCACCGGCGATCCGACCCTGCTCTTCAACGCCGGGCGCAGCTACCACAAGGCCAAGCGCCACCGCCTGGCCAAGGAGCGCTACGAACGCTTCCTCCTCGACCAGGGCGCCCCGAAGGAGGAGCGGGAGGTGGCGCTCAAGCGCCTCGTGGAGCTCGAGATCGAGATCGAGAAGGCCGGGGGCGATGGCGCCGCCGAGGAGGCCGCCCGCAAGGAGGCCGAGGCCCGCATCGGCAAGAAGGCCGCCGGCCGGCGCAGCCGCAAGCATGAGGAGGAGGCTGAGCCTCCGCCGCCGGAGGAGGAGCCGCCGCCCGACTCCGTGCTGCGGAAGAGGACGGACGCCGAGGCCACCGTCGGCGAGCCCGGGACCGGGGTCCCACCTCCCGGGACCTCGTCCGCCGCCGCCACGCCCGTCTACAAGAAGTGGTGGTTCTGGGTGGCGATCATCGGCGGCGTGGTGCTCGTCGCCGCGGTGGTCAACAGCCAGCAGCCGGGCTCGGGTGGAGGCGGCGGGGGCGGCGGAGGCGTCGCGACCGATCGAGGCGGACCAAGAGGCGGCTGCATCGAGGGCCCCGACCCCTTCGGGTGCTGGGTGCTCGCCGACTGCACGGTGATCTGCGGAGAGGCCGCCCGCGGCAGCTTCTGACCCGTCTCAGTAGATCATCTCGTCGAACCACTCGCTGAGCAGGCCCATGCCTCCCAGCGCGAAGTCCTCGTTGTGCAGCTCCCCCTCCATGTAGCCGCTCATCACCATCTGGTCGTGGAGCCAGAGGCCCACCTCGTCGTCCTCGGAGGCGCGATCGGTGAGGGTCTCGAAGATCGCGGGGGAGGGCCAGGTGCTCAGGGCGCTGAAGGCGTTGGAGCGGACGCTCACGTCGCCCTCTTCGATGGCCTCGATCAGGAGGGTCGGCGCCTCCGGGTGCCCGCTCTGGGCCAAGCTCCAGGCGGTCTGAGAGCGGAGCTCATCGTCGCCCTCCTTCCAGGCGTGGACCACGGCCTCCCGGGCGCGCGGATCCCGTGACTGGCCCAGGGCGCCGAGCGCAGCCATGCGGACCTCAGAGTTGTCATCGCTCATGGCATCGAGGGCGGCGTCGACGGCCGCCTCGCCGCCGTGCTGCGCGAGCATGTTCAGGGCCGTGGAGCGGCGCGTCGGGTCGTCGTCGCCGAGGCGCTCGAGGGCGATCTCCGTCGCCGCCTGGGGATCATTCCAGCCCAACGACATCAGCGCCTGGGAGGCCACCTCCCCCTCGCCACGGGCCAGCTCGGCCATCAGCTCCCGCGCCGCCGGATCGCGGCTGCCCGACAGGGCGCTGACGAGGGTACCCGCGCGGCCGGGATCGTCCTCCTCGCGCGCCATGTCGACGAGGGCGCCCACCCCCTCAGGGTCGCCGCTCGAGGCCAGAGCATAAGCGGCGGTATTCGAGAGCTGGGGGTTCCGGCTGGAGGCGAGCTCGACGAGCTTGGCGGTGGCCTGGGGCCCCCCGAGCTGCCCCAGCGTGCTCATGGCGCTGGAGACGTCGAAGCCGAAGGGGGGATCGTCGACCCGCTCGAGCAACAGGTCGCGGGCTGCGTCGCGGCTGGCTGGATCCCGATAGGTGAGCTGCTGGGGGGCGGCCATCTGCAGGTGCTGGGCGCCGCATTTCGCAAGGACGAGGAGCGCGCGGGAGGCCTCCGAGCCTGAGATGGAGGCGATGGCGCCGATCGCCTCGTGGGCGAGGCCGGAGGTCGCCGAGTCGAGGGTGGAGAGCAGGGTGGGCAGCACCTCGGCGCCGAGCTGGGAGGCGAGGACCCGCATGGCGCCGCCCGCCGCGTTGGGCTCCAGCCTCTCGACCATGGCCATCATCTTGCGTGTGGTCTCGGGATGCGGAGGCAGCTCGGCGAGCGCGCTCAGCACCGCATCCTTGCGCAAGGGCGAGCCCTCGAGGGCGCGGAGGAGAGCGTCGCGGGCGTCGTCGTCCCCGAAGGCCGCCACGCGATTGGCGGCGGCCCAAGCGATCTCCTCGCTGCCCCCGAACAGCGCCGCCTCGAGGGCGTCGCGTGCCGCGGGCGTACCCACCTCACCGAGGGCCCAGACCGCTGAGGAGGCGCGATTGGAGGCGCCACCGAGGGCCAGGCTGCGCAGGGTCAGCACCGCCTGCTCGGAGCCTACCGAGGCGAGCGCGTCGATGGCGGCCATGGCGTCCGCGTGGCTCGGGCTGTGGGCGAGCCCCTGCAGGAGGACCCGCACCTCCAGGTCGTCGAAGGAGGCGAGGGAGCGGATCGCCATATGCCGGACCTCCTGGCGCTCGCCGGTCCGAATGGCGGCGAGGAGGGCGCGACGAGCGCTGGGGGTCCCCAGCTCGGCGAGGGCCTGGGCTGCGGCGAGGGCCCGCCGCTGGGGATCGCGGTCGAGCCAGTCGATGAGGAGCTCCTCGGCCCCCTCGCCGGCCAGATTCGCGATCGCGCTGGCGGCAGCCCCAGCGAGCCCACGGAGGTCCGTGCGGGCGATCTCCTGGAGCCACTCGGCGGCCTCCGAGGATCCTGAGCGGCCGAGGGCCGCTACTGCGGCGTGCCGATCCTGCGGGAGGGGCGCCTCGGTAAGGCCGATCAGCACGGCGGTAGCAGCCTCGCCGCCGATGCGGCCGAGGGCGGCGATCGCCTCGCTGCGCAGCCCCGAGCGCCCACGCTCGGCAAGCTCGCTCAGCATGGGGACCGAGGCCCCGGAGCCCACGAGGCCGAGCTCCTCGACAAGGCGGCGGCGCTCGAGGGAGGAGGTGGAGGAGGCGAGCACCTCGAGGAGGGCCGCCTCGGCGTCCTCGTCGCGGAGCTCGGGCGCCTGGGTTCGGTCCACCTTGTCGGGGGGCGGCTGGGGATCCGCCCTCAGCGGGCGGGCGCTGTTCGGGCACTCGTAGACCACGAGGGTCTCCGGCTCGGGTGCGGGCGCGGGGGCCGGCGCCGCTTCGGGGGCTCGCGTCGCCGCCCAGCCCGCCGTGG
>CAZEHU010000205.1:0-5997 GCA_964511605.1 uncultured Myxococcales bacterium | reverse complement strand
GATCAGGGCGAGCGGGATCAGGGCGAGGATCGAGGCGACACCGGACATGGGCGCCAGCCTCCACCACGACCCCTCCCCTGACAATGGCGAGCCGGCGCCCGTTCGCCCCAAGGCCGAGCTTGGACCGGGCCGCGCGCGCGCGTCTCTGGTACGATGGGGCCGTGGCGCGGGTCCTCCTCCTGAACCCGCCCGTCCGGGGGCGGATGGTATTGCGGGACTTCGCTTGCGGCGAGTCCACGAAGGCCGACTACTACTGGGCGCCAATCGATCTGCTCGTGCTCAGCGGCGTGCTGGCCCCGCGGCACGACGTCGAGGTGCTCGACGCCGTGGTGGAGCGCCTCGATAGCGAGGCAGCCCTGGCGCGGGCGGAGGCCGCCAGGCCGGACGTGGTCTTCACCCTCACAGCCGTCGTGACGCTGGAGGACGACGACCGCTTCCTGAGCCGCTTGAAGGCGCGCACCGGCGCCCGGATCTACGCCATGGGCGACGCGCCCCAGTTCGAAGCGGCGCGCACCCTGGCGCGCACCTCGAGCTTCGACGGCCTGGTCTCGAACTTCGCCGATCCCTCCCTCGAGCGCCTGGCGGACGGCGACGAGGAGGGCGTGACCAGCGTGGTGCTCCGGAGGGGAGAGGGCCTCGAGGCCCGCCCGATCCGGCGCCTCGACCCTATGCGCTACGCCCTGCCCCTGCACGAGCGCTTCCCCGTCGATCGCTACCGCATGCCCTTCACCCGCTGGGAGCGCTCCACCAGCATCCTCACCGCCTACGGCTGCCCTTTCCCGTGTACCTTCTGCAATTCTCGGGTGCTGCCGGGCCAGCAGCGGCCCCTCGACGATGTGATCGAGGAG
This sequence comes from uncultured Myxococcales bacterium, assembly GCA_964511605.1. Taxonomy (GTDB): domain Bacteria; phylum Myxococcota_A; class UBA9042; order PHBI01; family JACKFB01; genus CAZEHU01. The sequence goes on along the minus strand of CAZEHU010000205.1, from coordinate 5,149 downwards.
CTCGAGGCCATCGCCGGCCTCGGTATCTCCGAGGTCTACGTGCGCGACTTCACCTTCGGCCCGACGCGCCGGCGCGGGGCGGAGCTGGCCTCGCGGATCGCCCGGGCGGAGCTCGGCCTCCGCTGGTCCGCGGAGTGCCGGATCGAGGTGCTGGACGAGGCCCTCCTCGACCGGATGGCGGAGGCCGGCTGCGAGGTGATCCTGGTGGGCATCGAGACGGGATCGAGCGAGGTGGCGCGGGCCCTCGGCAAGAAGCTGACGGCCGAGCGCACGGGGCGCCTCCTGGCCCACGCCCGCTCGGTGGGCATCCGCACCTGCGGCCACTTCGTCCTGGGGGTACCCGGCGAGACCCCGGACGAAGCGCGCGCCACGATCGACTACGCTCGCCGCCTCTCCCTGGACTACGCGAGCTTCAACCTCTACGCCGCCCGCCTCGGCACGACGATGCGCGATGAGCTCGTGGCCGCGGGCCAGGTGGACGCGGAGGACTTTGGCGAGCAGGACGTCAGCGCCGCGGCCCAGGCCTACGCCTCGATGGAGCCCGCCGAGCTCCGGCGCCTCTTCCGCTGGGCGGTGCTCTCGTTCTACCTGCGCCCGGGCCAGGTAGGGCGCCTGCTCTCGCGCACACCGTGGCGCACCCTGGCCCGGCAGGGGAGCGGTGTGCTCCGGCTGATGGTAGAGGCAGGGGTATGAGCGAGACCGATACGAGCGCGCCGGCGACCCCGCCGGCGACCCCGCCCGAGGCCAGCGAGGGGCGCTCCGGGCTGTCGATCGTCATCCCGGCCCTCGACGAGGCCGGAGCCATCAGCGACGTGGTGGCGGACTGCCTGCGGGTCGGGCAGCGTCTGGATCGAGAGGTGGAGGTCCTGGTCGTCGACGACGGCAGCACGGACGGCACGGGAGACCTCGCCGAGCGCGCAGGCGCCACGGTGCTCCGCCACCCCAAGCCCGGGGGCTACGGCCACGCGTTGAAGACGGGCATCCGCGCAGCCAGGCTCCCGCTGGTGGCCACCCTCGACGCGGACGGGACCTATCCGGTGGAGCGCCTGGAGGACCTGACCGAGACCGCGGAGCGCTTCGACATGGTGGTGGGCGCCCGCCAGGGACCGAACCTGCACCGCTCCGGGCTGCCGCGGCCGGTGCGGGCGCTCTTCGTCTGGCTCGTCGGCTTCGTGACCGGCACGCGGGTGCCGGATCCCAACTCCGGGCTGCGCGTCTTCCGGCGGGAGGTGGCCCTGCCGGTGCTCGACCGCTTGCCGCGCGCGTTCAGCTTCTCGACGACGCTGACCCTCGTCTTGATCCTCGAGGGCCGCTTCGTGCACCACGAGCCCATCGAGTATCGCGCCCGCATCGGTCGCTCGAAGGTGCGGGTCTTCCGGGACGCGCTCCGGGTGGGCCAGACCCTGGTGGAGGTGATCCTCGGGCACAACCCGCTCAAGCTCTTCCTGCTGGTGGCTTTCGCCCCCCTCTTCCTGGGGCTCCTCCTGGTGCTCACCGCGGGGCGTGCGGGGCTCCTCGAGGCGGTGATCCTCTTGGCCACCTCCCTCGTGATCTTCGCGCTCGGGATGCTCTCCGTGGTGCTCAGAGATCGCGGGCGAGGCCGCTGAGGTAGCGGGCCAGGGTGCGCCCGGCGCTGACCGGCGCCCGATCGAGATCGAAAGCGAGGCCCACGCTCCGGCTGCCGAACAGACCCGGCCCCTGGTGTCGGATGTGGCAGACCCGGGCGGGGATGCGGACGCGCCGCTCGAGCACGGTCAGGCAGACCACCACGTCGTCCCCCACGGCCAGGCGCCGGGACTCCAGGCTCCTCGTGAGGAAGCCGACGCCACCAAGGGAGAGATCGTCGGGCGTCCGGGGCTTGAGCCCCCGGCTGTCGGAGCAGACGACCGAGACCCGGGCGGGGCGATCCGGCGTGGGCTTCAGCCGGCGGTAGTGACGAGAGCCCTCCTGCCCCTCGGAGCCGTCCTGCCCCTCGGGCACACGCGCGTCGAGGAGCGCCGGGTCCCGGGCGGGGCGGAGGATGCGGGAAGGGATCTCGACAGAGGCGGCCACGAGGGAGTGCAACGGCGGAGGACGGTCCGGCCTTGAGGGCTTTGTCCGCGTCGAGCCCTCAGTAGTAGAGCAGAACCGCGGCCGTCGCGTCCGGTCGGGCGCCGCCGAGGGGGGTCCACCGGGCCTCGAGCGAGAGAGCGATCGGACCGGCGATCAGCCAACGCAGCGCTGCGTCGGCGCGCCATGTGGTGCGCGGGGCCTGCCAGGGCATCCAGAGCCAGCTCCCGCTCATGTGGAGGGTGGCGCGAGGGTGCAGCCGGAAACGCAGGCCGCCGGTGGGGCCGGCCCCGGCGCGGAGGCCGGTCTCCTCGATGCCCCCGAGGCCGGGGCCCCAGAGGGCGGTGGCGTCGGCCATCAGGTAGAGGGTGAGCGCGTCGCGCCAGCCGGTCAGGGCGAAGCCTCCGCCGAAGACGCCGCGGCCTGCGAGGCAGCGGGGGCAGGCGGCGTCCTCCACGGTGGTCACTCCTACGCCCAGGTTCCAGCTCGGCATCAGCTCGAGGCGATCGAGGGCGGTCAGGGAGACGATGCGGACGAGATCGGCCTCGACTCGGAGATCGCGGGCTCGGGGCTCCTCGGACAGGCGCCAGCCGAGGCGGATCGGCAAGAACTCGAGCTGCGCGAGGTCGGGATAGCCCTCGGCGGGATCGGCCAGATCGTGCAGCGCCATGCGGTAGCGGACGTCCACCTCCGCGAGGCCCGCGTGATCGAAGGTGGTGGCGGCGCCAATGCGACGCGTGCCGTGACCGAGGTGGGGGGTCAGGTGCTCGGGGCGGGGGACGTGGACGTCGGGGCTCGGCACTCCGAGGGAGGCACGGCGTGCGAGCAGGGCCTGCTTGAGCTCGTGGCCCTCGCCCTCCCCTTCGTGGACCAGCTCGGAGGCGTGGCGGACGTCGTTGAGGTCCATCGCGGCGTCGAGGATAGCGGCCTGGCGCTGCGGGCTGGGCGAGGCGGCGCCTGTGGGCTCCTCGGCATCCGCGAGGGAGAGCGCAGGATCCGAGGAGACGGCCAGGGCCAGCTCACGCTCCTCGTCGTCGAGGCCAGCGAGGCGAGCGGCGAGGGTCGCGCGCAAGGAGGGCCGATAGCGAATCCCCCGCACAAGGCCGGGGCTGTCGGCGACGGCCCGGACCGTATCGCCGGGGATGACGGGCCAGCCGACGCCGCCGGTGAGCTCGAGGGAGGGGCGCGCGGCCTCGAGGGCGCCGAGGATGTGGTACGAGCAATTCTCGCTCAGGTACCAGTAGTCGAACCAGGTGGAGCCGAGCTCCCAGAGGTGCAGGGTCAGGGTGCCCACCTCGGCCGGCGTGAGGTCGAGGTCGTAGGACCAGAGGTCGCGGGACTCGTAGTCGTTGTACTCGCGGACCTTGTAGTAGTACGGGATGCGCTTGAAGGTGCCTTGGAAGAGGCCCGTCAGCCCCTTGATGGCGTAGACCAGGGCGTTGGGGGTGTCGACGTCGGCGGAGAAGTCGATGCCGAAGTCCAGGAGCTCGGCCCCCTCGGAGGGGCGGGGGGTGTCCTCCTTCGCGAGGCGGAGGAAGGTATGCCCGAAGGCCGAGGCCGGGTTGTTCAGGTAGTAGCTCGAGAAGACGAGGGTCACCGAGCGCGGCGCCGTCGTGTTCAGGAAGCGGATCAGCTTGGGGCAGTCCGCGCGGGGCAAGCGGCCCGGGTCGATAGCGAGGGTGCGGGCGAGCCAGGCCGTGCGCGCTGGGAAGCGGCAGAGGGCGTGGACGTCGGGGGTCGGCGTGCCCTCGGCATCGACCGCCGGGGGAGCCAGGATCGCGTCCAGGGTCGCCGCCAGCTCGCTCGGCGGGTTCGACTTGCCGTCGGGGGCCAGGAAGAAGCCCGGGCCATCGACCTCGCTCTCGAAGCCGCGGCCGGATGGGCGCCAGCGGCCGAGGGCCAGCCAGGCCGGCTCGGTAGCCGCGCCGAGGCTCCTCGCGCTCTCGCGAAGCTCGTCCGCGTAGGGACGCTCCGAGGGAGGGGCGCGGTCCACGGGCACCGTGCCGCACGCTGCCAAGAGCAGCGCCAGCGGTGCCGCGTACAGGAGGGCGAGGGGCCCCGGGGCGCGCCCGGCCACCGGGCCGGGCTGCGCCGCGGGGATCATCTCGAGTGGAGGTTCGTCCCGCTACCCGATGTGCCCACACATCAGGGCGGGGGTGCTCTCGAGGGTCTCGACGACCTCGGCGCTGACGGCCCTATCGCTGACCTTGGCGCTCGGGAAGATCGAGCCGTAGCTGCGCTGCAGGGTCTGGCCGACGGTGGCGGCGTCCTTGCAGCCGGCGAGGCGGGTCAGGCTGACGATGGTCTCGCCGGAGCCGCGGGCGATGTCCTTCGCCAGGGCCTGGCGGTTGGTCTCCACGAAGGCGCGGGTCTTGGCCTCGGCGGTCACGGCGCCCCCCCGCAGTTGGAGGTTCCGGTGGTGATGCCGAAGGTCTGGCTGCCGCTGCATCCATTCGTGGTGGCCGCGAGCACCTGCACGAAGCCGGGGCTGTCCCCGAAGATCATCGAGCCGAGGCCGCAGCCGGCCTCACCGTAGGGTGCCGCATGGGCGGACAGAGCGAGGGCGCCGAGGGCGCCGAGGGCGAGGCCGGTCGAGAGGATGAGCTTACGCATGGGGTCCCTCCAGGGAGTCTGTGGTGTGGGGGCCGCGCCCGAAGCGGGCGGAGCCAGCGCGAACGGTACCAGAGCCTCCGAGGCGCGGGAATGCCACCCCCTGGCGATGCACGATCCCGGAGCGGTTGGACAGCGGGCAGGGCGATGCCTACGCTTCCTTGGCGCCCCGATGAGCGACCCGGTCCCCCAGCCCCCCCGCGCCGAGCCCCCCCCCGGGGAGGCCCTCGACGCGATCGTGATCGGGTCTGGTCCCAACGGGCTGACCGCGGCCGCGGTGCTGGCGCGGGCGGGGCGGAGCGTGCTGGTCCTGGAGGCGAGCGAGATCGCGGGCGGGGGCATAGGCACGCGGGCGCTGACCGAGCCGGCGTTTGTCCACGACACCTGCTCGGCGGTGCACCCCCTGGGGGCGCTCTCGCCGATCTTCCGGGAGCTGGACCTCGAGGCGAACGGGCTGAGGTGGCGATACCCTCCGCTGAGCGTGGCCCAC
>CAZEHU010000204.1:0-6020 GCA_964511605.1 uncultured Myxococcales bacterium | reverse complement strand
CGTGATGTGTCCGAGCGACAAGATCACTCGGGACCGCGTCCACTCCCCAAAGGGCCGCGCCGACGTCCTCCGGGAGTGGCTGCGCCTCCTGGCTGTCCGCGGCGTCGATCCCCGCGAGCTGCCAGGCTCCCGCTGGACGAGCTGGCCCCGCCGCGCTTGCAACACCCTCGCCCGCGCCTTCGGCCGCTACGACTACTCGAACGAGGTCGCCGGCGCCATGGCCGGCTGCCTCACCTGCAAGGCCTGCGCGACCCGCTGCCCTATCCGGGTCGACGTGCCGAGCTTCCGTGCCGAATTCCTCCACCGCTACTACGGCCGCTACCTCCGGCCGCTGCGCGACGGCCTCATCGCCGGCCTCGAGGCCAGCGTGCCCTCGATGGCCCGCGTGCCGCGGCTGATGAATCTGCTCCAGGGCCTCCCGCCCATCCGGTGGATCCTCGAGCGTGTGGTGGGCCTCGTCGATCCCCCCCGCCTGGCCTCGCCCCCCCTCTGGACCCGGCTCCGCCAGCGCGGCCTCCGCCCCCGCAGCGTCGAGGAGCTCGCCACCCTCGAGCCCGCCGAGCGGGCCCTCACGGTGGTCCTCCTCCAGGATGCCTTCACCAGCTTCTACGAGCCCGAGGTCCTCTGCGCGGCCGTCGACCTCCTCCGCGGCCTCGGCCTCCACCCCCAGATCCTCCGCTACGTCCCGAGCGGAAAGGGCCTCTACGTCCGCGGCTATCTCGACCGCTTCGAGCGCCACGTCCGCCAGGAGGCCGCGCGCCTCGAGCAGGTCGCCCGCCTCGGCCTGCCCCTCGTCGGCCTCGATCCCGCCGTCGTCCTCCTCCATCGCGATGAGGTCCCTCACGTTCTCGGCCAGCCCCCCGGGTACCGTGTCGAGCTCCTCCAGGAGCTCCTCGCTGAGCGCCTCGAGCCGCCGCCCACCCTGCCGGAGGGGCTCCCCTACACCCTCTTCGCTCACTGCACCGAGCGCACCGCCGAGCCTCGCGCGCTCGCCTTGTGGCAAGAGGTCTTCCATCGCCTCGGCCGCCCCCTCGAGGTGGTCGACATCGGCTGTTGCGGCATGTGTGGCGCCTGGGGTCACGAGGCGGTGCACAAGGAGGAGAGCGCCGGCGTCTTCGAGCTGAGCTGGGCCCGCCACCTGCCCGAGCAGCCCGGGGCCCGCTCCCGGATCCTCGCCACCGGCCACTCCTGCCGCCACCAGGTGGAGCGCTTCGCCGGCTTCACGCCGCGCCACCCTGTCGAGGTGCTCGCCACGGCCCGCGCGGGCGCCCCTTTCGGTCTGCCCGAGGAGCCGGCCCTCAGGGCATGAAGTCGTCGACGCGCAGGACCAGCCCGGGCAGCGCCTTGACCTCGAAGCTCTCGCCGCGGCCTACGGTGCGTGAGGAGCGATAGTGATCCCCGTGGGGGTCCTCGTAGATCTCCACCACGTCGTCCTGCAAGTTGACGATGCAGTATTGGGGGACATCGGCGGAGGCATAGAGCGGACGCTTGACCTCTCGGTCCAGCCGGAGCGAGGAGTCCGCGACCTCGATGACGAGGTAGGCCTCATCAGGATGTCGGGCCTCCTGATGGCTCCACGGAATGAGCGCGACGTCGGGTTCCGGGATCGAGTCCTCTCCCGCGATGAGGGGGAGCTGGGGATCCACCTGGGCTCGCTGGTCGGCTGCGAGGACGAGGAGCCGGTTCAAGCGTCTAACGACATGGGCATGCCGATCGCCTTGTGGGCTCATCTCCACCAACCTCCCGGAGAGGAGCTCGATCCTCTCCCCCTCGAAGACCCCAGCCTCCACGAGCCGCTCGTACTCCTCGCGACGGATGCGGCGGAGCCTCTCAGGCGGCAGGCGGTCGACGGCGAGCACGTTGCCAGTCTAACGATGCCCGCGTGGCCCTGCCAACCTCCCGGCCAGCAGGTCCGCCACGACCGGCTCAGTCTGCGCTATCCTCCCCCCCATGCGCATCGGAGTCCTGACGAGCGGGGGCGACGCCCCTGGCATGAACGCGGCTGTCCGCACCGTCGCGGTGGTCGGGGTCGGACGCGGACACGAGGTCCTCGGAGTCCGCGGCGGCTACACCGGCCTGCTCGCGGGGAACATGGTCCCCCTGACCCTCGAGAAGGTGGAGGGCATCTCCCGCTTCGGCGGCACGATGCTCGGCTCGGCGCGCTCGGCGGTCTTCCCTACGGACGCCGGCCAGGCGGCGGCACGCGAGCGGGTGGTGGAGCTGGGCCTCGACGCCCTCGTCGTCATCGGCGGCAACGGCTCCCTGACCGGCGCCCACCGCCTCTCGGGCCACGCGCCGTGCGCGGTGGTCGGCATCCCGGCCTCCATCGACAACGATGTCGGCCACTCCGGCCTCGCTATCGGCGTCGACACCGCCTGCAATACCATCGTCGAGGCCTGCGACCGCATCGCCGACACCGCCCGCGCCCATCGCCGCGCTTTCGTCGTCGAGGTGATGGGACGTCGCTGCGGTTTCTTGGCCATGCGCGCCGGCATCGCCGCCGAGGCCGACGCGATCCTCTATGCCGAGCGGCAGCCCGACGAGGGCGAGCTCGTCGCGCGCCTCGGCCGGCAGCTCGCCCGCGCTTTCGCCCCCACCTCCCACAAGCGACGCTTCCTCATCATGAAGGCCGAGGGGGTCTCGGTGCCCACCGAGCGCCTCGTCGCCGCCCTGCAGGAGCACATCGACGATCCCGCCTCCGGCGTCATGGACGGAGTCGTCGAGGGTGTCGACGTCCGCGCAACGGTGCTCGGCCACGTGGTCCGCGGCGGCCGGCCCTCCGCCCTCGATCGGGCCATCGCCCAGCGCCTCGCGTACGCCGCCGTCGGCTGCTGCGAGCACCGCATCGGCGACGTGATGGTCTCCTGGGACGTGCCCGGAGGCTTCGGCAAGGAGACCCCCGACCCCTTCGTCCGCATCGTCCCCCTCGCCGACGCCCTCGAGGAGACCGAGCGCCTCCTGGATGGCTCCAGCCCGGTGGTCGCCGGCCGCATGGCGCTGCTCGACAGCGTCGAGGAGCTGCTGGCGCTCTGATGGAGCGGGCCGCCAGCCCAGCCCTCCACCGTGAGGTCCTCTCCCAGTGCCAGGCCTCGCTACCGGGCTGGCGGGGGCTCGACGTCGAGGACTTTGGGTTCGATGCTCCGAAGGGCTTCTCCTCCTTCACGATGGGGGTGCGCGCGCGGCCGGAGCGGGCGATGGAGGTCGAGCCCCCCGCGGTGCTCTATCGCCGCCTGGCCGGCAAAGAGAACGCGATCCTCGATTCGGACACGGAACGCGAAGTCTACCTGCTCCTGTCCGACGAGGGCCTCGCGGCGCGCTGCCTTCACTACGACACGGACCACCGCCTCGAGCAGTTCTACGTCGGCCGGACCCTCCGCGCGGAGGACCTCCTCGAGCCCTCGGTGCTCGAGGGTATCGCGGCCCAGCTCTGGCGCTTCCACCAGGTCCAACCCCAGGGGCTCCCCGAGCGCACCTTCTTCGAGCTCCTCGGGGAGCGCTGGGGACCCCTCGCCCACCGCACCCTGGTCGAGCGCCGCGATGAGCTGCCCGCCGGCGAGCGACCCCTCTGTGACGACCTCCTCGAGCTCCTGTCGGAGTCCACGCGGGAGAAGGTGATGGCATGTCTGCCGGATGAGGCGCCGGTCTTCTGCCACAACGACACCTACCACGGGAACGTCTTCCGGCTCTCCGGCGGCGAGATCCGCCTCCTGGACTTCGAGTTCTCCTGCCTCGGCCACCGCGCCTTCGACCTCGCCAACCTCGTGGCGGAGACCAAGATGCGCCACGGCCTCTCCGAGCCGCCCCACTTCGCTGTCGCGGAGCCCATCGCCGGCCCCCGTGAGATCGACCTGCTGGCGCAAGCCTACGTGGCCCACGATCCCGCACTGGAGACGATGTCCGGGCGCAACGAGGCCGCCGGCAAGCTCGCCCACCAGGTGCGCAGCATGGTCCTGCTCTCCGACTACATGTACGCGCTCGCGGCGCTGCCGCTGGCCCTCGAGCCGATCCAGAAGATCCGCTTCCTTCCTTATGCGCACCTGCGCTTCCGGGCCTTCCTCGAGGGCTTCGAGCGTATCCCCCGCCTCAAGCCACCCAGGTGATCTCCCAGCTCCGCGTGGTGCCATCGACGGTGACGTCGAAGCAGTCGCCGAGCTGCTGGCCCATCGCGGCCTTGCCCACCGGAGAGGTCGGCGTGACCACGGCGAAGTAGCCGTCGCCCCCGGGGCCGGTGAGCTCGATGCCCGCCCCCGCGGGGGCCAGGAAGAAGGTCCGCCCGGAGCCGGAGTCCTCGTCCTCGATCTCGACGAGCGCTCCGAGCCGGATCGGCTCGGAGCGACCCAGCGGGCGTGGCCGAAAGCCATCGAGCACGCGCAGCGCCTGGCGCGCCTTGTCGACCCGCCGCCTCTGGCCACGGGCGAGGCCACCGTACTCGATGGCCATCCGCGCATCCTCCCGCTTGGTCTTCGCGTCGGCGCCGTGGCGCGCGGCGTCGACCGCCGCGATCATCTCCCGCTCGGCGACGAGCGCGCTCTCGCGGAGCCGGGACTGTAGCTGCTGAACGAGGAAGGTCTTGTCCATAGGGATCGAGTAGGCCGAACCCCCGGGGAGGGCAAGATTCGTACGATCGAGGCCCCTGCCGCGAGCATCGCCCGGGGTGTCGAGCGCCGGCCGCGGACGCCGCAGGCGCGCAACCGGGCCCGCACGCTCAGTACGCCGTCGTCCGGAAGATCGGCTGAAAGAGCTTCGTATTCCTCGCGCAGGCCGGCTCGAGAGCGCAGCCCTCACACGCTGGCTCCGCGCCCTCCACACAGGTGCGACGGCCGTGGACGAAGAGGAAACCGTCGATGGCATCGACCCGGAGGCCGGAGGCCGCGCAGAGGGCGGTGATCGCCTCGGCGGTGGCCTCTCGAATGGCGTCCTCGGCGGGTCCCTCGACCCAGGCCCGGGCAGCGAGTCGCTCGCGCAGCGCCGGGTCATCGACCTGGACGCAGCCGGTCCTCAGGGCCCCGCGGAGGATGTGGTAGTCGACGATAGGGCCGATGCTCTCTGGATCCCTTGCCTCGAGGAAGCCCTCCGGGCGGTTGCAGAGGATCACTGCGAGGAGCGTGGCCTTCTTGGCCAGCGGGTCCTCTCGGTAGCCTGGCCGCCGTGCCAGCTCGGCGAGGAGCGTCGCGATGGGTCGCTCCGTGCCGTTCGCGGCTTCGAGTAGCGCGCCGATGCTCCCTCGCTCCTCGAGGGCGCGCCCCCAGCCCTGCTGGAGGCGGCGGTGGCTCCCGCTGTCCGGGATCGGGCAGCGGCCCGTGTCGTCCTGGCAGATGCGGTCGAAGAGCAGCGGCTCCTCGGCGAGCCTCCGGGGATCGAGGATGGTGGGATCCTCCCGCACGGCCCGCGCGAAGGCCTGCCAGACATAGTCCGAGCCCTTGAAGCGGCGCCCGTCGGCTGTCGCGTACATCGCGCCCGCGTAGCCATGCTCGTCCCCCTTCCAGAAGCCGTACTGGTGCAACGTCGCGAGGGCGAGGCACTCCGCGGCGTGATCCTCTCCCGGCTCCGGGAAGGGGAAGCCCGCGAAGGTGAGGGCCGAAGCCTGCGCGACGTCGGTCAGGAGGGCACCAACGCTCCGAATGCGGTCGTGGTCGAGGTGGATCCCGAGGTCCGCAGCAGCGCGGCCCGTCTTCGGCGGCCTTCGCGACTCCGCTCCCGTCGGCACGCCGGCCGCGTCTCCGTGGAGCGCAGCGACGAGCGGCTCCGCGCCCCAGCCGCCGAGCACCACGCTGGCCTGCCGGAGGCCCGCCGCGACCGGATCCTCTTGGCCCACCACAAGCGCCCCAAGGCACCCGCCGCAGAACGCATCCCCTGCGCCGGTGGGATCGACCACCTCCGCCGGCGTCACGGCGTGAACGTGCTCTTCGCCGTCGCGATGCTCCGTGACGCCCCGGGATCCGTCGGTCACGAAGACCCGCGCGTGGGCGGGCGGCGATCCCGCGAAGAGCGCTTCGGCCTCCTCCCGGTTCAGGAAGAGG
>CAZEHU010000203.1:0-6039 GCA_964511605.1 uncultured Myxococcales bacterium | reverse complement strand
GTCGCTGGATCCTCGGGGGGGCCGCCGGCGCGGCGGCGGCCACGCTCGCGATCCGGACCACGGGCTATCCCGACTTCCCCCACTGGACCCGCGGCACCGAGGCTGGCGACCGGGCGCTCTCCGATCGCGAAGCCTGGCTGCTCCTCGCGGTCGCCGAGGCGCTGCTCCCCCCGCCCCTGCCCCGGGAGGTCCTGGAGCGCGTGCCGGAGCACGTCGACCGCTACGTCGCGACGCTGCCGGATCCCCTGGCGCTGGAGATCCATGCGCTCCTCGCGGCCGTGGAGCACGGGACGACGCCCCTCGGCTTGCGGCTGTCGCGCCTGACTCGCCTCCCGCCCGAGGAGCGCGAGCGCTTCCTCCTCGAGCTCGAGGGGCGGGGCGGCCTGCAGTCCCAGCTCTACCGGGGTGTGCGCGATCTCGTGACGTTGGGGGCCTACCAGGACCCTCGGACCTGGCCAGCCCTCGGATATGGCGGCCCCCTGGTGGACCAAGAGGTGCGGCGCTCTGTATCGGATGCCTGGGTATCCCCGCGAGGCGAGGCGCCCCCCGGCTGGAGCGTCGACGGATGATCCACGACGCCGCTTACCTCCGGACGCCCGCCACCCTCCGGGCCGACCTCTGCGTCATCGGCTCGGGGGCCGGCGGCTCGATGGTGGCGATGATCGCCGCCGAGGCCGGGCTGAGCGTCGTCGTGCTCGAGGCGGGCGAGCACGTCGCGACCGGGCAGATGAGCCAACGGGAGGAGGAGATGATCCCCCGCCTCCTCTGGGAGGCCGGCGGGCGCACCACCCGCGACCGGGCCCTGCGCCTGCACCAAGGCAAGGGCGTCGGGGGCTCGACCCTGCACAACTTCAACCTGATCGAGCGAGCGCCCGCCTACCTCATCGAGCGCTGGCACCGGGAGCAGCCCCTCGAGCACCTGCCGCCGGCTCGCTGGTCCGAGCTCTACGACGAGGTGGAGGCCCTGCTCGGCGTCGAGACCATCCCCGTCGAGCGCCGGAACCGGGCCAACCGCCTGCTCCAGGCCGGGACCGAGGCCCTCGGCTGGCGCGGCGGCCCCCTGCGCCACAACCGCGCCGGCTGCATCGGCAGCGGCTACTGCCTGCTCGGCTGCGCGTACGACGCAAAGAGGAACGCCGCGCGAGTGGCCCTCCCGCGCATCGTGCGGGCCGGCGCTCACCTCATCACCCGCTGCCAGGCGATCCGCGTCACCACGGAGGGAGCCCGCACGACCGGCGTCCAGGCCGTCGCCCTCCAGGAGCAGGGCCACCGCGCTCGGGAGGACGGCGCCATCTGGATCGAGGCGGCCCGGGTCTGTGTCTCCGCCTCGGCCACGGCCACCGCGGCCCTGCTCCTCCGCTCGGGTCTCCCGGGGCCCAAGGGGTCGACCGGCGAGACCCTCCGTGTGCACCCCTCGGTGGCGGTGGCCGGCGAGTTCGACGAGCCCGTGCGCGCCTGGCAGGGCATCCCCCAGAGCTATCAGTGCACCGAGTGGCTGGACCTCAGCCCCGAGGAGCGGCATCGCGCGTGGATCGTGACCGCCTTCGCCCACCCGATGGGCTTCGCCACCACCCTCCCGGGCCACGGCGCGGAGCATCGACGCTGGATGGAGCGCTACGAGCACCTCGTGGTGCTCGCGGCGATGGTCCACGATCACGGCCGAGGGCACGTGCGACCGGACGGAGAGCTGGGGATCTCCATCGACTCCTGGCCGGACCAGGGCGATCGCCGGGAGCTCCACCACGGCCTGGTCCGCGCGGCCGAGCTCCTCTTCGCCGCCGGCGCCCGCCGGGTCATCGCGCCCGCGCACCCAAGCCGCGTGCTCGAGCGTCGCGCCGACCTGGGCTCCCTCGACTCCCTGCCGATCCGCCGGGGCGCCATCGATGTGGCCGCCGTGCACCCGATGGCCTCCGTGCCGATGGGCGACGACACCACCGTCTCCGCTGTGAGCAGCCAGGGCCGGCACCACCAGGTCGAGGGGCTCTGGGTGGCGGACGGCTCGCTCCTCCCCTCCTCGATCGGGGTCCCCCCGCAGCTCTCGATCTACGCCCTCGGGTTGCACGTCGGACGCGCGCTCGCCCGCTGAGCAGACCCCAACGTCCTCGCTATGCCCGCGGGGTCGCTGATAGGCTCCCGGCCCTTGAGCGATCCTCCCCCGAGCCCGTCGGTCGTGGACGCGGCGACGCCTGCACGCGCCCCCGTCGAGATCCTGCTCGATAGGGCCCAGGTGATCGCGTGGGAGGGCGAGACGGTGGGCGGCGTGGCCCGGCGCCTCGGCCGGCCGGTGCCGGGGCTCTGCGACGTCGAGGGCCTGCCCCCGCTCCAGTCCTGCTACGTCTGCCTCGTCGAGGTGGAGGGGGAGGCACGCCTCCGCCCCGCCTGCGTCGAGCCCGTGCGCCAGGGCCTCGTGGTGGTCACGGACTCCGAGGCGGCCGAGCTCGCACGGCGGACGGCCGTGGAGCTCCTGCTCTCCGACCACATGGGCGAGTGTGAGGCTCCCTGCGAGCGGGCCTGCCCGGCCGGCTGGGACATCGAGCCCTTCATGGAGGCCCTCTCCTCGGGCGATCGGGCGGGCGCCCTGGCCCTGGCCCAGGACGGCCTGGCCCTGCCCGCGACCCTCGGCTACGCCTGCCACGCGGCCTGCCACAAGGCCTGCCGCCGCGCCGAGGAGGACGAGAGCCTCGACATCAAAGGCCTGCACCGCATCGTCGCGGAGGAGGACCTCCTCGGGGAGGCGCCGCGGATCCCGCCGGTGCGGCCCTTCACCGGCAAGCGCGTGGTCGTCGTCGGTGCGGGCCCCGCCGGCCTCGCCGCGGCGTACCGCCTGCGGCAGGGGGGGCATGGATGCACCGTGCTCGACGCCGCGCCCCGCGGGGGGGGCAGCCTGCGCGAGGTCGAGGGGCTCCCGGCGCGGGTCCTCGATGCGGAGATCGGCACCCTCGAGCGCATGGGGGTGCAGCTCCGTCTGGGGGTCCGCGTCGGCGAGCACATCACGCTGGACGAGCTCCGTGCCTCCTGGGACGCGGTCCTCCTGACCACGGCCAGCGAGCCGGCGGAGGCGATCACGCGGGGGGCAGAGGGCGCAGCGGGGACCGCGCTCGCCGGCCTGGGTGGAAAGAAGGCCGCCAACGTCCATACCCGCGCCACCAGGCTGCCGGGAGTCTTCGCCGCCGGGCACGCGGCGGGCCGGGGCAAGATCCTCATCCGCACCATCGGAGACGGCCTGGCGGCCGCCGCTTCGATCGACCAGCACCTCCGAGGGCTCCCGGTCGTCGGCCCGGGCCGGCCCTTCGTCGTGCGCTACTGGGACCTCGAGGAGGAGGAGCGTGAGCTGATCGCGGAGCGCGCGCGCCTGGACCTCGATCAGCAGCTCCCGCTCGAGGGCCTCCGGGACGCGGAGGAGGAGGCCGCGCGCTGCCTGCTCTGCGGCTGCCGCGAGACCGCCCTTTGCGGCCTCCGGGGGCTCTCCGGCCAGGTGGGAGCACGCCAGGGCCACTTCTCCGGCGAGCGGCGCCCCCTGGTCCGCGACGAGTCGCACGCCCTGATCACCTACGAATCGGGCAAGTGCATCCTCTGCAGCGCCTGTGTGCTCGCCGCGGAGCGCGAGGGCGCCGATCCGGGCATCGCCATCGTCGGCCGCGGCTTCGCCGCGCGCGTGGCGGGCCCCTTCGGCGACCCCCTCGCTATCGCGCTCGATGATCGCAGCGCCCTCGCCGCCGCCGCCGTCTGCCCTACCCGTGCCCTCCGCCTCAAGTCCCAGGCGGAGTGTGGGGCGGCTTACCTCGTCGGCTCCTCCCAGGAGGGAGGCGGGGTGAGGTAGAAGCCGAGGCCGCGCGCCCGGTTCAGGGAGAGCACGTAGTGGACGAGCGCCCAGCGCTCGTCTTGCTCCGGGAGGGATTGATCGAAGGCCGGCATCGGGGTGCCGTTCAGGCCGGTGACGAAGGTGCGGTAGACGTCCTCGGGCCGGCTGCCGCCCTTGTAGCGGCCGTAGGTGAAGTCGAAGACGTGGCTGGCCGTGCCGTCCGAGTTCTGGTGGGTCTCCGCGCTGATCCCATCGCCGCGGCCGGCGGGGCCGTGGCAGTCACCACACTTCTGCTCCTCGTAGATGGCGCGCCCCCGCTCGAGCAGGGCCGGGGTCACGGGCGGCGGGGCCAGGGAGCCAGGCGCCACCAGGATGTCCTCGGCATAGCGGGCCTCGCTGCCGAAGCGCGGCGAGAGGGTCTCGAGGTAGAGGACCACCGAGCGCAGCTCGGGCCCCGTGAGCTGCTCCTGCCACGAGGGCATCGCGGTGCCCGGCAAGCCGAGGCGCAGGGTGCGCAGGATGTCGTGGCGCTCGGGCAGCGCGCCGCTGGCCGTGCTCCGGAAGCGATACTCGCCGCGCCTCAGGTCCCGAGGCGCCGGGTCCATCGCGTAAGCCGCGGGGCCGCGGCCATCCCCTCGCACGCCGTGGCAGCCGGCGCAGAGGGTCTGGAAGATCGCCTCGCCCTCGTCCACGCGAGCGGCCTCCCACGCTCTGGAGTCCGCGGCTCCGCTCTTCGCACGGGCGATCGGGCCTGCCGCGAAGGCCGACCAGGCCAGGACGACCGCCAGGACCAGGATCAGCGTCCAGGCCGAGGGGAGGCGCCGGGGGGCGACGCGCGGAGGCGTGGGATCAGAAGAAGCCATGGAGCTCCACGAGGGCTTCCTGGCCATTGCCCTCCACCCGCTGGGGGATGTCGCGATGGTGGCGATAGACGCCCCTGATCTCGAGGAACGCGCGGGGGAACCAGCTCAGCCCGGCGATGAAGCGGTCCCGCTCGTTTTCCTCCAGGCTCCGGCGCGGGTCGAAGGCCTCGAAGCCGAGGTGGAGCCAGAGCCCCTTGAGGGCCTCGAAGTCGGCGGTGGTGAACAGCGCGATCTGGTCCTCGATGTTCGCGTCGTTCGCCAGGCGGATCCAGGACAGGGTCCCCAGGACCATGAGGCGCCCGGCCTGCAGTCCACCGTGCACGCTGCTGGTCAGGGTGCGGGCGGCGAAGGCGTCCGACGACGTATCGTTCCACGCGAAGGAGGCGCCGATCCGCCCGTGGCGCCACACCCCCTCGGTGTGGGCGCTCACCTGCTTGAGCAGGTTGCTATCGGGAGCGCCCAGGGTGCCGTTGGTCAGGGCCACAGCCCCCGTGAAGGCCCCGCGGGTCAGGCCCACCTCGACCCCCAGGTCCTGGTTCGCGTAGGTGAAGCCGGTCTGCTGCCGGATGAACGCCGTGTCGTCGTAGATGCGCAGGCCGTGGGGCAAGAGGAAGCGCCCGGCCTTGAGCCAGGCGCCCTCGACGAGGCCCCGCAGCAGGACGAAGGCCTCCCGATTGGCGGCGGCCTCCGGGGCGACGGTCTGGTCCACATAGACGTCGACCCGATCCTCGAGGAGCTGCGCCCGCAGGTAGACGTTCGCCTCCGCCATCTCGAAGGAGGCCTGGGGCGCCGAGCGATACTGCTGCTCCTCGATCGAGGTGCGGGCCGCGCTCACGAAGCGCGCGCTGGAGCGCAGGTTGGCGCCGAGCTCGAAGCGCTCCTGGCGCCCGAGGGGCAAGAAGCCCGGCCCCCGCTGCGAGGGCAGGCTCACCTGGGAGAAGGTGCGGCCCCACGGGGTCCGCATGCCGCCCCCGGTCTGGTTCACGTGGCAGGTGGCGCAGTGCATGCCCTCCCGCAGGGCGAAGCGCGGCTCGGCCTCGGCCGAGGGAGCCAGCAGCAGCACGAGAGCCACCGCCGCGACTCCGACGGCGGCGGGACACGGGGCGGCGGGACAACGGAGTCCCGGCCTCATGGCCCCTCCTCCACGCTGCCGGGGCCCTCGCTATCGCCCCCGATCGGCGACGTGGCGTCCTGCGACTCCTCGCCATCGCCCTCGCTCGTCGCGTCCCCGCCCTGGGCCGGGGGCATCATGGCGTCGGCCTCTCCGGGCTCCTCCATCTCCCAGTCGGCGGTCGCGCCGTCGGCGACCCACTGCTTGAACGCGAAGATCTGGACCTCCGAGAGGTAGGGGGGCCCGGTGCGGGGCATGCGGGA
>CAZEHU010000202.1:0-6042 GCA_964511605.1 uncultured Myxococcales bacterium | reverse complement strand
GCGACCCCGCGCTCGGTAGATGCACCTGCGGGGCGGCGGCAGGCCCCAGCGCGCTCGGCGCTACGAAACCGGGCGCCGAGGCCAGGGGCTCGACCGGCTCTACGGCGAGCCACGCCTCGAGGTGACCGGCCGTTCGCAGCTCCTCGAAGGGCGCACCCTCGAAGTGACCCTCCACCGCCCGCGCCGTCGCGTCCCGGCCCACGTCCCCGGTCTCGAAGCTCGACTGGTAGAGGAAGACCGCGACCATGGCGGCCACGTCCCGTGGGCCTATCTCCTTGAACAGGGCATGTGGATCGTCGAGGCCCAACAGATCGCTGGCGAGGGGCAGCTCGCTCGGCGCGGTCAGGAGCTCGGCCTGCACAGCCGAACCGTAGGCATTGATGCCCCCCGCGAAGGCGGCGGAGATCGCCTCGATCTCCGGCGTCATGTGGGTGTGGATTCGCTCCGCGACGTACCTCATGCCGGTCATGCGGGACTCGATGTCCGTGTCGAGGCCCAGATCTCCGACGAGGCTGGAGACCTCACCGAGGCCAAGGCGACGGGCGAGCTCCAGCATGAACCAGCGATCCCGGGCGAGGGTGAAGCCGTAGGCACGCGCAAGGTCCTCGCGGGTCGTCGCGTAGATGTGCGGCACCCCCAGCTCGGTGCGGACTACGCTCACCTCGGCCACGAGCCCCGGCAGGGTCCAGGTCTCGAGGGCCTCGAGCGCGAGGAGCTCCTCGGCGCCGGGTCCCTCCTCTGCGGTGCCGTCGGGCTGGCCGTCCGAGGCGGTGGTGGTCGGTGGCGCCTCCGCGACGTCCGGCGCAGGCCTCGCGACCTCCGCCGCGCCGGCGTCCTCGTCGGCCTCACTCGGCTCCCCTCCCTCCGAGCCGCCGCAGGCTGCCAGCCCGAGCCCGAGCATCATGGACAGGAGCTGGCAGCGTCTGGGTGACCTCACAGCTCCTCCCTCCGGGCCGCGTCGCGCCACAGCCGAGCGAGCTCCGAGCGCTTCGGGTTGTCCTCCGGCTCGTGGGTGCAGTCGTATCGCCTGCACTCGAGCGGGCGAGCCGCGTAGATGCCACAGCCCTGTCCATCGAAGAAGACACAGACGCCGCGGAGCTCCTGGTAGAGGCGATCGGCCACGGTCCCGGGCTGGAGGGCCGGCTCCGCGAAGCGGTCGAGCTTCACGGGCGCGAAGGCATGCACCCGCTGTCCGTCGAGCTCGTAGAAGTCGACGATCAGGTAGGTCCGGACGAACGCGTCGGGCTCCATGCCCTCGAACTCGGCGGCCACCTCCGGCTCCCCTGGCGCGAACCAGCCGGGATGGGAGCGGCAGCAGATCCCCCGCCGGATGCAACCGAGGCTGGGATCCGGGTGGACCTCGGCCTCTTCGTCCGCCCAATAGGGGTTGAGGATCTCTCCCCGGAAGGGGGAGCTCATGGACCGAAGGCTCCCAGCAGCTCTCGCGCGCGCCCGGAGACCATCGCCTGGTGGGCCACTCCGATGCCGCGCATCACGGTCGAGGCGTGCCCAGACTGGTGCAGGGCCGCGCCCGCGAGCAGCCGGACCATCTGCCCGGGGGCTGTCCGCCTCTTGCGGTCGAAGGCCTCGTCCCAGAGATCGGAGACCCGCTCGGCGGTCAGCTCATCGGACGATGGACGCTCGGCGATCTGGCAGCCGAGCCCCTTGGGCCGGAGGTAGGCCTGGCTCGCGACCTCGGCGCCGGGCAGGTAGCCGAAGACCTCCCCATCGTCGTGCACGTGCGGGTCGACGTGGCCCTCGCGGCCTTTGACGAGGAGCAGACTGGTGAAGCCTCGGCGCAAGCACAGGCGAGCTATCAGCTCCTCGTACCCCCGATGCACCCAGCCGGAGACCACATGGGTGCCCTGCCGCCCGCGCAGCGGCGTCACCAGCTTCTCGAGGGTGGCGAGGAAGGGGCGCTTTGCGATGGACGCCCGGATGTCCACGAGGGCCGAGAGCGAGGGACAGAAGTCCTCGAGGCCGACGTAGGCGACCCCCCGCTCGGCGAGCCGCGTTGCCGCTCGCTCGACCCCCTCGGGGCCTCCGCCGATGTCCAACTCGACGCCCCGCGCCTCGAGCACCTGGCGTGCCGTGATTCCGCCCTTGGGGGGGAGCGTCCAGGCCCCGTGCACGTAGGCCGGCACATCGCATGCAGCCAGCACCGCTGCCACGACCGGCGCGAAGTGAGGCGTCCTCAGAAACCCATCATAGGGATCCGCCAGGCTGATCACGTGATCGACCGGCGCGGTGACGATCGTCGAGGCGTCGATGAGGGCCGCGAAGAAGCCGTGGTTCTCCGCCTCGCTCTCCCGCTTGAGCCGCTCTGCGAGCAGGAAGGCCCCGATCTGCACGTCGTTTCCTCGGCGATCGAGGCAGCGAGCGAGGGCCTCCTGGGCCTCCTGTTGCCCGAGATCGCGGCTGCCCTTGGGGCCCACCGCGATGCGCCCGAGGGCCGCCTCCAGGAAGGGGTCTCGCGGGGGGCCGGCGGCCCCTCGGGGCCCATAGACGGAGTCGGCCTGCTGGATCGAGCCTATCATTGGACCGACGTCGCTCTCGACGCCGCGGGACCCTTGACGGGCCCCCGGCCCGCCTGCGGGATCGTCACGCTTCCCGCGACGTCGACCTGGACGCCCCTCCTGCGACAGCCCCGATCCATCCGACCGACCCCGTCCATCAGACATCGAAGGGCTCCCCATAGAGGGGTTGACGCTCCCGCCTCGAGGCCTCGAGGGCCTCGAGGACGGGCATCGCGGGCAGGGCGCCGGCGCCATTCGATCCTCCGGCCCCCGTATCCGGCTCCTCGGCCGGGATGCCGTCGAGGCCCTCGAGCATGGCCTCGCGGAGCTGCTCGGCCCGCAGCCTCACCTTGCGCGCCTTGCGGCCCGCGCCCCAGGCGTCGAGGTAGTCGGCGTAGGACTCGAGGGAGCGGGCGAGGCCCGGCCGGTCCCCGACGGCCTCCGCCTGCATGCAGGCCTCGTGCAGGTGGGAGCCCACCTCCTCGAGGCGCGCGGGATCGACGCGATCGGCGCGCGCGATGAGGCGAGCGAGCAGGCGCGCCTCCACCTCGGCGACCCCGCGGCGGCCGAGCACCTCGAGGCGTCGATCGCCGGTGGCCTCCCCCAGCTTGAGGGCCGTGCGCGCCTCGGCGCGAGCGTCCTCGAGCTCGCCACGCTGGCGGAGGATGGCGGCCAGCCGGTGGTGGGCCAGCCCCTCGAGGCGGTGGTTGCCGAGCACCCGCGCCCGGCGGAGAGCCTTGCGCGCTCGCTTCTCCGCAGCCTCGTCCTCGCCGCCCATGAGGTCCACCTCGGCGAGGTTGAGGTTCACGGTCGCGACGAGCACGTCGTCCGGGGAGGCGGCCAGAGCGCCGAGGGCCTCGCTCCACGCTTCGCGGGCGGCCGCGGGCTCTCCGGCGAGGACGGCCGCCGAGCCGAGCACGTGCAGGGAGCGCGCGAGCCCCACCGGATCCTCACCCTCCCGATACCAGGCCGCGGCACGGCCGGCGCCCTCTCGGGCCTGGGGCAGGAAGCCGAGGCCCGCCTGGTGGGTCGCGATGGTCGCGTGGACCCGGGCCACATCGGCCTCCGAGTCGGCGCTCCGCCAGTGGCTCAGCGCCCGCTCGAGGTGGGCGAGGGCGGACACCCGCCCCTGGGCGGTGCCGTCGGCGGCGGCCGCCTCGGCGAGGGTCTCCTCCGCGAGGGCGCGCTCCGCGTCGAGGCCCAGGGTGTCGCAGCCGCTGAGGGCACGAGCCAGCACCTCTCGGGCCTGCACGGGCTTCTCGAGGCGCAGGAGCAGGCGCCCCTGGTGGAGCATCGTGCGGGTCGCGAGGATCCGATCGCCGAGCACCCGAGACCAGCGGAGGAGCTGGCTCGTCGACTCGAGGGCCCGCGCCACCTGCCCGAGGCCCTCTTGCGCCAGGGTCAGGCCCGGCAGCACGCGGGCGATGCGCTCGTCGTCGTCGGCCAGGGGGGCACGGGCCTCCTGGTAGGCGTGCAGCGCCGCCTCCTCTCGATCCCGCTCCACGGCCGCGTCCCCAGCGCGGATCCAGGCCTCGACGGCCAGGTCCGATCGGGCCGTCCGGTCGAGCATGCGGGCCGCGTCCCGGTACCAGATGTGTCCCTCACGGGGCATGGCGCGCAGCATCCAGCGCCCGGCCCAGGCCTCGAAGCGCTCTCGCTCCTCGGCCGGCACCGTCTCCCAGAGGGCCTTGCGCTCGACCGGGAACGCGAAGGCCATCTCGGCGGTGCCCTCCACCCGGCGGGGCAGACGGCTCCAGCTCTCGTCGACGAAGCGGATCATGTCCTTTCGCATCAGCTCGAGCAGCGCTCGCTGCAGCCCCATCTCGACCCGATCGGCATCGGTCGGATCCCGATCGGCACCGGTTCGCCCGGCCCAGAGCACACTGAGCACGCCGTCGAACCAGAAATGATCCCCGAAGACCGCGGCGGCGACGAGGACCTCGCGCTCGGGGGCGCTGAGCCGCGAGATGCGGTGGTGGGCCGCGAGGCGTGGATCGGTCGCGGCGCCCATCATGAGCCGGGACTCGTCGAAGGCCAGCCGGCCGTCGTCGATGCTCACGGCGCCGCTCGAGGTCAGGGCGCGCACCAGCTCGAGGATCTTCCGAGGCACCCCCGCCGTGGGCTCGAGCACCCGGCGGAGGAGCGCCATCGCCGGGGGTGGGGGCTCTCCGAGCAGGACGGAAGCGAGCCTCTCCACATGGTCGGGCGCGAGGGGCTCGAGCGCGAGGCGGAGCGTCGTGCCCTCGGGGAGGGCTGGGGGCGACAGGTCCGGAGCGCGGGCGGTGAGCACGACGGTCGCCGGGCGATCGAGGAGCGGCCGGAGCACGTCGGCGAGGGCCTCCCGCTGGTCGAGGGCCACGCTGTCGAGGCCGTCGAGCACGAGGAAGAGCGGCCGCTCCGCGGACTCCATGCGGAGGACCTCACCGAGGGCCCTCAAGGAGCGCCGGCGCCAGGTCTTGGTATCGGTGGGTCCGGTCGCCGCCACCGAGCCCTCGGCGGGCAGGCCCACCAGGCTGCCGAGCCATGCGACCCAGCGCCCGCGCGCCACCACGGGGATCCAGCGCTCGAGGCCGCGCCGGAGCGAGGCCCGGACCAGCTCATCGCTGTGGCCTGTCTCCAGCTCGAAGCGGTTGCGCACGATCTGGCCGGCGAGCCCGGCGGCGGAGCTGATGCCCTCGCCCGCCACCGCGCGGACCACGGTGGCCGCGGAGCCGGCCGTGGCCTCGAGCTCGTCGGCGAAGGCCCAGGCGAGGCGGCTCTTGCCGATGCCGGGTGGCCCGCTGAGAACCACCTGCACGAGTCGGCCGGAGCGATCGGCCTTGCGCGCGGCCTCCCGAAGGGCCTCGAGCTCGCTCGTTCGCCCGACGAGCGGCGGCTCCACCCCCTCGCGATAGCCCTCGAAGGCCTCGCTGGCGAGGGCCCGCATGGCCTCGGGTACCGAGAGGCTCGGGATGGTCGATGCATCCATCCCTGCGAGGATACCAGCCCGCGGGACCACGGGCATGTGACACCGCAGGACAGGTGCGGGAGCGTGTGCGAGGGCGCGCCAGCCGTTGACGGGGGGCGCCGGGGTGACTACCCATCGCGCCGCTTCGCTTCCCTGCACGCACCCGGAGGAACAGTCGATGGCCACCCACACCCCCGAGCCCGGTCCCACCACGCCCTCGAAGACCGAGACCCACGCCTTCCAGGCGGAGGTCGGCCGTGTCCTCGAGCTCGTGATCGAGAGCCTCTACAGCCACCGCGAGGTCTTCCTGCGCGAGCTGGTCTCGAACGCCTCCGACGCACTCGATCGCTTGCACTACCGCTCGCTGACCGAGGAGGGCCTGGTGCCCGAGGGCCACGAGCTGGACATCCGCATCCAGACCGACGAGGAGGACAAGACCCTCACCCTCGCCGATGGGGGCGTGGGGATGAGCCACGATGAGCTCATCAAGAGCCTCGGCACCGTCGCGCACTCGGGCACCCAGGCCTTCCTCGAGGCCCTCGAGGCCCAGCGGGAGGCGGGCAGCGAGGAGGTAGACGA
>CAZEHU010000201.1:0-6052 GCA_964511605.1 uncultured Myxococcales bacterium | reverse complement strand
AGATCCCCGGGCCGCCGAGAAGCCGAAGCTAAGTGTAGCCATCAGCGGCACCAACCTCGGCAAGCCCTACCCGCCGAAGGGGGGCGCCGCCGCGCGACCCGCGCCCAATCCGGAGGTGGAGCCCGAGGTGATCATCCGTGAGGTCCCGGTCGAGGTCCCGGTAGGGGCCGCACCAGCCGCCGTCCCGGCCGCGGGGGCCACGGACGCATGGGTCCACGCCTACCAGGAGGCCCAGCGGCAGACCGCGGAGACCCATGCGGCCTGGCAGCAGTCCATGAGCGAGACGCACATGGCCTTCCTGCGGGGCGTCGAGCAGAGCTTCGCGGGCCTGAGCGCGATGGTCTCCGGCACATCGGTCCCGGGGACATCGCTCCCCCTGCAGGCCCCCCTTCCGGTCCAGGTGGCGGCGCCCGCGCCCCCCGCGGCGCGAGCCCCCGCGGCACCAGCGCCGATCCAGGCGCCTGCCCAGATGGCTCAGGCCCCCGCTGGACCGACGCCTCAGACGTCCGTGCCCGAGCCTGGGCCCGCCCCTGCCGAGGCACCGGCTCCGGCGCCGGCCCCCACCCTCGATCTACAGGCCCTCCTCCTGGACGTGGTGGCAGACAAGACCGGCTACCCCGCCGACATGCTCGAGCTCGACATGGCCCTCGAGAGCGACCTCGGCATCGACTCGATCAAGCGCGTCGAGATCCTGGCTGCCATGAGCGAGGCGGCCCCCGACCTGCCCGAGGTCGACACCGCCCAGATGGCCCAGCTCTCTACGCTCCGTGAGATCGTGGACGCGATGGGAAGCCCCGAGGGAGCGAGCGCCCCGGCGCCTGTGACGGCCTCGACCCCCGAACCCTCGGCTTCGGCGGCGCTCGGTCGCTGGGTCGTCGCGCCTGTGCCCGAGGCCGCGCCCGGCCTCCCGGTCCCCGGTCTGCACCGCGCGACCCGCCTGGTCATCACGGACGATGGCAGCGGGCTCCCCGCGGCACTCGTGACCGCGCTCGAGTCTGTGGGGAGGCCCGCGGAGGTCGTCGCCGCCGTGCCCGACGACGCGGACGCGGTGATCGTCATGGGTAAGGATCGGGACGCTTTCCTGGCTGCCAAGGCGATCGCGGGGCGAGCGCTCCTCTTCGTGACCGTCGAGCGCCTCGGCACCGCCACGACCGGCCTGTCCGCGCTGGCGAAGACCGCGGGGCTCGAGTGGCCGGACTGCACGGTGAAGGCCATCGCTCTCCAGCACCGCCCCACGGTCGAGGCCTGCGCCAAGGCGCTCACCGAGGAGCTCACCGGCGGAGGCACGACCCTCGAGGTCGAGCTCCACGCCGATGGGACGCGGCACACGCGCGTGGCGGTGGCCGCCGCGGCACCGAGCGGTCCCTTGGCGCTGTCCAAGGACTCGTTCGTGGTGGCGTCGGGCGGAGCTCGCGGCGTCACAGCCGCCACCCTGCTCGGGCTCTGCGAGGCCGCCGGCGGGTTCCGCATCGCCCTCCTCGGGCGTACCCCCCTGGTGGAGGAGCCTTCCTCCTGCCGCGGGGCCACGAACGACGCCGAGCTGAAGCGTGCGCTGCTCGAGGCCGCGCGAGCGGCCGACGCGGCGCCCTCTCCCGCGCAGCTCGGCAGCCAGGTGCGAGGCATCCTCGCTGTCCGGGAGATCCATGCGACGCTGGCACAGCTCGAGGCTCATGGAGCGGATGCCCGCTACCTCTCGGTCGATGTGACGGACGCCGAGGCCCTCACGGCGGCGCTCGCGCCCCTGCGGGAGGCCTGGGGGCCGGTGACGGCCCTCGTCCACGGCGCCGGCGTGCTCGCCGACAAGGCGATCGCGGACAAGACTCCGGAGCAATTCGATCGCGTCTACGCCACCAAGGTGCAGGGGCTGAATGCGCTCCTGAGCGCGACGGAGGGCGACGAGCTCGAGGCGCTGGTGCTCTTCTCTTCGGTGGCGGCCCGCTCCGGCAACGTGGGCCAGTGCGACTACGCGATGGCCAACGAGGTGCTGAACCGCCGCGCGAGCGAGGAGCAAGCCCGCCGCGGCGAGGCCTGCATCGTGCGCTCGCTGATGTGGGGTCCCTGGGAGGGCGGCATGGTCACGCCGGCGCTCAAGGCCCACTTCGAGGCGGCGGGGGTGCCGCTCATCCCCCTCGCCACCGGGGCCGAGATGCTCGTCGATGAGCTCTCGACAGGTGGCGATCCCGCCGCCGTGGAGATCGTCCTGGGCGCGCCGGCCCTCTCGGAGCCGCGGCCCGGGGGCGATGGCGAGCGCCGCTGGACCTTCGACATGCGCGTCGACGAGGACACCCATCCGCGCCTCAAGGACCATGCGATCGGGGATACGCCCGTCCTGCCTGTGGTGCAGGTGGTCGACTGGTTCCAGCGGGCGGCGGAGTCGACGCATCCAGGGCGCGCCTTGGCGGCGTGCCGGGACATCCGGGTGCGAAGCGGCGTGAAGCTGAGCGGCTACACGAATGGCGGAGATCAGCTCTCGATCCGCTGCCGGGAGCTCCCGGCGGAGGGGGACTCCCTCGCCCTCGAGCTCGAGCTCCGAGGCGATGACGACACGCTCCACTACACGGCCACCGCCTACCTCGGTGAGCCTGGCGGCGACTCGCCCGAGGTCCCGACGGCGCCGGAGCTCCCGGGAGGCTCGGACTGGACTGCGGAGATCTACGACGGTGAGGTCCTCTTCCACGGTCCCGGGTTCCAGGTGATCGACGAGCTGGGCGCCCTGTCCGAGGCGGGGCTCCGCGGGCGCCTGCGCGGCGGCGACGCCGTCACCGCCCTCGATGGCGGGCTGCAGATGGCCCTGCTCTGGGCGAAGCACACGCTAGGCAAGGCGTCGCTGCCTATGTCCGTCGGCGCATACAGGGGCTACGGCTCCCTGGAGGGCGGACCCCTGGAGTGCCGCGTCCGCTCCAAGGCCGTCGGACGCTCGAAGACCGTAAGCGATATGTGGTTCCTCCGAGATGGGCGCCTCGTGGCCGAGCTCTCCGAGGTCGAGTCCGTGGTGCGACCCTCGTAGGGATCGGCCACCACCTCCATGACCACCGCGACCTTCCAGCCGATCGCCATCATCGGGCGCGCCTGCATGCTGCCGGGCGCCCCGACGCCAGAGGCGCTCTGGACGGCGATGGTCGAGGGACGGGATCTGCTCGGCTCGGTGCCGGCGGACCGATGGGGGCTGGCGGCGCGACACGCCCTTGGCACCGTCGAGGACTCGGCAGATCGGACCTGGTCGGACCGCGGCGGATATGTGCGCGACTTCGAGGAGCACTTCGATCCCCACGGCTTCCGCCTCCCCGCCGATACGGTCGAGGCCCTGGACCCCCTCGTGCAGTGGGTGCTCCACGTCGGACGCGAGGCGCTCGCGGACGCCGGGATCGCCGAGGAAGACGAGCCGACCCGCAGTCGGACCGGGCTGGTGCTCGGCAACCTGTCGTTTCCCTCGTCCTCCCTGTCGCGCTTCGCGGAGCGGGTCTGGCTCGGCGACCGCCTCGCCGACGCCGCGGGGCTCCCGGACGTCGATCCCCGGAACCGCTTCATGTCCGGGCTCCCCGCCCACCTGGCGGCCAAGGCTCTGGGCCTCGGGCAGCGGGCCTACGCGCTCGACGCCGCGTGCGCCTCGTCCCTCGTGGCGCTCCACCTCGCTTGTGGCCACCTCCAGGATCGCAGCGCGGACCTCATGCTCGCGGGCGCCGTGAACCGCGCGGACGACCTCTTCCTCCACGTCGGCTTCTGCGCCTTGAAGGCCCTCAGCGCCACCGGCCGGAGCCGCCCCTTCCACGCGGAGGCCGACGGCCTGGTGCCCGCGGAGGGCGCCGGGCTGGTGGTCCTCAAGCGTCTCGAGGACGCGAGCGCGGACGGCGACAGGATCCACGGGGTCATCCGTGGCACCGGGCTCTCGAACGATGGCCGTGGCGCCGGGCTCCTCGTCCCTTCACAGGAGGGGCAGGTCCGCGCGATGGAGCGGGCCTATGCCGCTGCCGGCTGGAGCCCGGCGGAGGTCGGCCTGATCGAGTGCCACGCGACGGGTACGACCGTCGGCGACAAGGTGGAGATCGGGAGCATGGCGGAGGTCTACGCCGGCTGCTCGGGCGTGCCCATCGGCTCGCACAAGTCGAATATGGGTCACCTCATCACGGCGGCCGGGGTCACAGGTCTGCTCAAGGTGCTCGGTGCCCTCGAGCACGGCGTGCGCCCCCCGACCCTGCACGCGGACGCGGAGAACCCGGCCCTCGACGGCTCACCCTTCCGACTCCTCCACCGTGCCGAGCCCTGGGAGGGACCGCGACGGGCTGCGCTCAGCGCGTTCGGGTTCGGGGGGAACAACGCCCACGTCCTGATCGAGGCCTATGAGGAGGGGGCTGCTCTCTTTGCAGCACCGGCCCCGCCCTCGGGTGCGCTTGCGGTCGTGGGGCTCGCGCGCCAGATCAACCCCGAGACCGTGCGGCTCGGTCTCGGCGCGGTGCGCTTTCCCCCCAGAGATCTGGAGTCCTGCCTCCCGCAGCAGCTCTTGTTGATGCAGGTGGCGCTGGCAGCCACCGAGGGGCTGGAGCTGCCGGTCGCGAGCACCGGCGTCTTCGTCGGCATGGGCGCGGACCCCGAGGTCGCACGCTTCGGCGCACGCTGGCGAACCGCCGGCTGGCTCGACGCCTGGGGCCTGGACTGGGGGCGCGACGAGATCCGGCGACGCATCGTGCCCGTGCTCGAGACCGCCGGGGTGCTGGGCACGATGCCCAATATCCCCGCCAACCGCTTGAACAGCCAGCTCGACGCTCGCGGCGCGAGCATGACGCTCTCCTCCGAGGAGCTCTCCGGCGTGCGCGCCCTCGAGGCGGCCGCCCGGGCCTTGCGCGTCGGCGAGCTCGACTGTGCGCTCGTCGGTGCGGTGGATCTGAGCCGCGAGGTCGTCCACGAGGCGGCCCTGCGAGGGGTCGGAGCGGAGCGAGAGACCGACGACGCGGCGGTCCTGCTGGTGCTCCGCAGGCTCGAGGACGCGCAGGCCGAGGAGCTCCCGATCCTCGCTCTCCTCGACGACGTCGGAGGGGAAGAGCGCACGCTGCGTGTCCCTGGGGCTCATGCGGCCGAGGGACTCCTCGCGGTGGCCGAGGCCGCGCTCGCGGCCGACGAGGGTGAGATCTGGCGCCTCGACCTCGAGGCGCTTGGAGGCCAGCGCGCCCAGGTGACGGTGATCGGTGGGCCTGCACAGCCGCGCGCTACGCCCGAGCCCGCCCGGGCGCTCGAGTTCGCGCTCCACGCGCCCCCGGTCGTCCTCCCGGCGATCGAGGCGGGGGAGCGCCCTGTCCCGGACCGCCCCCTCGGGCCGCCAGCGCTCGGAGCGGAGCCACAGGCGATGCTGCACGCGCCTCCCCTTGCACCGATCGACCCGGTTGCCGCGGAGGTGCCCTCGGCCTCGAGCTCGCCGGGACCCCTTCGGGGCCCGCCGGGGCCGGCGACCGTGCCAACGCCCGCGCCGATCCCTCCACCCGCCCCGAGCGCCGTGGCGAGCCGCCTCCTCGCGCACCACGCCCAGGTCGCGGAGGTCCACCGCTCCTTTCTCACCAACCAGGCGGCCGCCGCCCAGCGGTTCCTGGAGCTGCGAGAGCGCACGATGGCGGACCTGCTGCGGGCAGCGGGAGCCCCGGCGGGCGCGCTGCCACAAGCCCTGCCGGCGACGATGTCGACCCCAGCGATGCCCGCCCCTCCGGTCGCTGCGCCACGTCCGGCACACGCGCAGCCCTCGATGGCGGCTGTGCCGACGCCGCCCCCTACGGCCTCCTACCCGGCGGCTCCCTCCCCTGCGCCTCCCCCACTGGCGACGCCCGCCTCCCCCGAGTCTGCGCGCACGCCGAGCGGCCTTACCTTCGACAGAGCAGACCTGGAGGTGCATGCCGCGGGCCCGATCTCGACGCTCTTCGGCCCTCTCTTCCAGCAGCAGGACGGCTACGCGCGCCAGGTGCGTATGCCCACGCCTCCCCTCCTCCTCGCGGATCGGGTCACGGGCCTGGAGGCGGAGGCCGGCTCAATGGGTCGTGGCACCATCTGGACCGAGACCGACGTGCGGGAG
>CAZEHU010000200.1:0-6056 GCA_964511605.1 uncultured Myxococcales bacterium | reverse complement strand
TGCCGATGTCGTGCACGTCCCCGCGCACCGTAGCGAGGACGATGGAGCCACGGCTGCTCGCGGCCGCCTTGTCCATATGGGGCTCGAGGTGCCGCACGGCGGCCTTCATCACCTCCGCGGACTGCAGGACGAAGGGGAGCTGCATGCGCCCATCGCCGAAGAGCTCGCCTACCACCCGCATGCCATCGAGCAGGTGCTCGTTGACGATCGTGAGGGCCGGCCAGCGACCGAGGGCCTCGTCCAGGCTCTCGATGAGGCCCTGCCGCTCCCCATCGACGATGTGGCGGCGGAGCCTCTCCTCGAGGGTCTTGGGCGCGGCCCTCGCTTCGCGCTTCGCGCCCCGCGTGCCATCGGCGAAGAGGCCCATGAAGTGGACCAGCGGATCCGCCTCCCCCTCCCCTCCCCGCGGCCGATCATGGATCAGGTCGAGGGCCGCCCGCCTCACCTCCTCCTCGATGCGATAGAGGGGCTGGATCTTCGCGGCGTGCACGATCGCCATGTCGAGGCCGCGCCCGACGGCCTCGTGAAGGAAGACCGAGTTGAGGACGTGGCGGGCGGCGGGATCGAGGCCGAAGCTGATGTTGCTGAGACCCAGGAGCGTGTGCACCCCGGGCAGGCGTGCCTTGATCGCCTCGATCGCCTCGAGGGTCTGAACCCCGGCGTCGCGATACTCCTTGTCCCCCGAGCCGATGGTGAAGGTGAGCGGATCGAAGATCAGATCCTGGGAGCGGAGCCCCAGCTCGCCCACCGCCAGCCGATGGATGCGCTCCGCGATCGCCAGCTTACGCTCGACGCTCTTGGCCATGCCCTGCTCGTCGATGGTCAGGGCGATCACCGCCGCCCCGTGCTCCCTGGCCAGGCCCACCACCTCGCGCAGGCGGGCCTCGCCATCCTCGAGGTTCACCGAGTTCACGATGGCGCGGCCCCCGATGCGCTCGAGGGCCACCTCGAGCGCCGGCGGCTCGGTGGTATCGATCATCAGCGGGATCGGCACCTGGGTGGAGAAGCGGCCGATCACCTCCTTCATGTCCCGGACCTCGTCACGGCCCACGTAGGCCACGCAGACGTCGAGCACGTGGGCCCCGCCGCGGGCCTCCTTGCGGCCCATGGAGACGATCCCCTCCCAATCCTCCTCGCTCACCAGGCGCTTGAAGCGACGCGATCCATTCGCGTTGGTCCGCTCACCGACGAGGAGCGGGGGCGGATCCTGCCGGAGGGTCGCCGGGGAGTAGAGGCTGGTCGCCGAGGGCTCGAGCTCGGGCGTACGTGCGGCCGGCACGGCGTCTCGGCAGGCCTGTACGACGGCGCGGAGGTGCGCCGCCGTGGTGCCGCAGCAGCCACCGACGGCCGTCACCCCAAGATCCTCGATGAAGCGCCGCAGCCAGCGGCCGAGCTCCTCGGGCCCGAGCGGATAGACCGCCTGGCCCCCGACGTTCTCCGGCAGGCCCGCATTGGGCAGGCACGTGACCGGGCCCCGCCAGCCCGCGCAGGCGACCCGGACGTGCTCCTCCATGGGTCCGGGCCCCGTGGCGCAGTTCAGGCCGAGGGCGACCACCTCCTCGAAGGGCTCGAAGGTGGCGAGCACTGCGGCCATCTCGGTCCCCACCAGCATGGCGCCGGTGGTCTCCACGGTGACCTGCACGATGACCGGCACCCGGCGCCCGGACGCGGCGAAGGCTCGGCGCGTACCGCCAAGGGCGGCCTTGGCCTGGAGGGGATCCTGGACGGTCTCGATCTGCAAGAGATCGACCCCGCCCTCGAGGAGCCCCAGGGCCTGCCGACGATAGCTCTCCTCGAGCACGCGATATCCCACATGTCCGAGGCTCGGCAGCCGTGTCCCGGGCCCCATCGAGCCCGAGACCCACCGCGTCCGCTCGTAGGAGCGCGCTACCTCGACGGCGAGTCGGGCGGCCTCCTCGCTCAAAGCCTCCACCTCCGCCTCGAGGCCGAACTCGGCGAGCACGATGGCGTTGGAGCCGAAGGTGCACGTCTCGACGACGTCGCAGCCCACGTCCAGGAATCCGGCATGCACCCCTCGGACGATGTGGGGACGTGTGCGGACGAGGATCTCGGGGCAGCCCTCGTAGCCGCCGTAGTCATCGACCACGACGCCGGCCTCCTCGAGGGAGGTGCCCATGGCCCCGTCGAAGATGAGCACGCCTCGACGGAGCCTGCGCAGCAGCTCCTCGGCGCGGGGATCGTCGCGGGGGCTCACGTGACGCCCTCGAGGACGGAGGCGACGCGCCGGCAGTCCGCGCGGAGGGGCGGGGCGCCCGCGGAGTGTCGTGTCTCGACGAGGAGGCAGTCGGCCTCCGGAAAGGCCACCTTCATCGCGTTGACGTGGCCTGGCTCATTGTCCGCGGCGAGCAGAGGCTGTCCGAGGCGACCGATGAACTCGAGGGCCCGCTCCTTGTAGGCGCTGTCGCCCTCGCGGGTCTCGTCCTTCATCACCAACACCGTGCCGGGCACGCCGATGGGGAAATCGAGCTCTCGCAGGCGGGCCACGGTGCCCTCGATCATCTTCTGGGGGCGCGCGCTCAGGTAGACGATGGACAAGCCCGCGGCCATCAGCGCCTTGACCGCCGCGAGGTCACCGGGAAGGGGCTCGTCGAGGCGACAGTAGCGATCGCCGAAGAAGTGGCGGATCCAAAAGCGGAGCCCCTCCTCTGCGAGCTCGCCGGCCGGCACCCCGAGGGCCACCAGGTTCTCCTGCACCCCGAAGACGATCGGCATGGTCTGGGCGCGGAGCATCGCTTCCTCCGCCTGAGGCCAGCGGTAGCGCATGGCATGGCAGAAGGATCGCCAGATCGCGCGGGTCCTGGGCGCGTTGTCCAGGAGGGTCAGGTCCATGTCCAGGATAGCCAGGGGGTGGCCGCCCTGCTCACGGACGGCTGCGGAGCGGGCCGCGAGCTCATGGTCACAGAGGACGATCATCGGTCGGCGCTCCCAGGCGGGTCTGTAGGTTGTCCGAGCTCGAGGCCGCGATCACGGGCGGCCACGATCGCCTCGACGAGGGCCTCGCCTGCCCCTCGCTCCTCGAGGATCGCGAGGGCCGCGGCCGTGGTCCCTCCAGGCGAAGTGACGCGGCGCCGCAGCTCCGCGGGCGGATGCTCGGAGGCCACCGCGAGGCGCGCTGCCCCGAGCAGGGTCTGATCCGCCAGGGCGCGGCCTACCTCGGGGGTGAGGCCCACCGCGGCGGCCCCCGCGTACAGGTGCTCGAGCAGGTGGAAGACATACGCCGGGCCGCTGCCGCTGAGGGCGGTGACCGCGTCCATCCTGGACTCGTCGACCTGGACGGCGATGCCGACGGCCTCCGTCAGGGCACGGGCCAGGGCGCCGTGCTCGGGGCGTGCGTGGGTCCCCGGGCACCAGGCCGACGCCCCCTGCCCGATCAGCGCCGGCGTGTTGGGCATGATCCGGATGAATCCCGCGCGCGCGGGCACGAGGGCCTCGAGCGCGGCGAGGGGCAGGCCCGCGGCGATGCTGAGGAGGAGCTGCTCGGCGCGCACCTTGGGTCCGATCTCCGCGAGCACAGCCGGCAGGATCTGGGGCTTGAGGGCGAACAGGAGGACGTCGCAGTCCTCGACGATCTCGTCGTTGTGCCGAGTCGTACGGATCCCCAGCTCTTCGTCGAGGCGAGCCAGGATGGCGTCGTCGATGTTGGAGGCGAGCACGTCGGCCGGCTCGAGGAGCCCCGCACCGATCGCTCCTCGCACGAGGGCCTCGCCCATCGTGCCGCAGCCGATCACCCCCAGGGTCTTCCCTTGGAACACCTCGCCTCCCGGGCCTCCGCTCGGACCCTCGCACGCGCCGGGCGCGCGCTTCAACCGCTCTTGTCGGGCCGAGCCAACAGCGGCGTCGCGCCGAGGGCGTTGACGCGGACCGAGCAGGCGGAGATCCTCCCGAGCCTCCGGGCGGCTCCGCTCGGCTCCCTCCACGCCGAAGTGGCGGAATCGGTAGACGCGCCGGACTCAAAATCCGGTGAGCTTTGCTCGTGTGGGTTCGAGCCCCACCTTCGGCACCCAGGGTTCCTCCAGGCGATCGGCGCGTGCCGTGGTCGCGTTGACCCCCCCCCCGAGCCGGGATAGCGTCTCCAGCATGCCGATCGTCTTCAGCGCCCGCACCCACGTCGGGAGGGTCCGCCAGGGCAACGAGGACAACTTCCTCGTCGATCGCTCGATGCACCTGTACATCGTATGCGATGGCATGGGGGGGCACCTGAGCGGCGAGGTCGCCAGCGCCTCCGCGGTGAACATCACGCGGGAGGTTCTCCAGCAGAATCGCTCGATGCTCGACGCCTATCGGGACAACGACGGCACCGTGGACGAGGACGACGTCCGCGGCGTCATCACCCAGGCGATCCAGACGGCGAGCTATCGGATCTATGAGCGGGGCATGGCCAACCCGGAGCAGCGAGGCATGGGCACGACCCTGTCTCTGATGCTGCTCACCGATCGCCGCGCCTTCATCGGGCATGTGGGCGATAGCCGGATCTACCGGCTGCGCGAGGGTCGCCTCGAGCAGATCACCGAGGATCACTCGCTGTACAACGCCATGCGGGCGAGCGGCGCTGACATCGACGAGGTCAAGCTCGCCGGGCGCCTGAGGAACGCGGTGACCCGGGCGGTGGGGGTGCAGGACTCGGTCGAGGTGGACACCATGACGGTGGCCCTCAAGCCGGGCGATCGCTACCTGTTGTGCTCCGACGGGCTGAGCGGCTACTGGGAGGACGATCCCGCCGATCTCCAGCCCCTGGTGGTGGGCGATGATCTCGAGACGATCTGCGACGGCCTGATCGACGCCGCCAACGCCCAGGGCGGCAAGGACAACATCACCGCGGTCCTCATCCAGCTCCCGGGCACCGAGGAGATGGCGGAGAGCGAGGCGGAGTTCGCCCACGAGGAAGTGCTCCGACGGTGCCCCCTGGCGCAGGGCATGACCGATCGGGACGTGCGCACCCTGCACCGCTGGATGAAGTCGGTGGAGCACCAGGCCGGCACCCGCTTCCTCCAGCCCGGGGACGCTGCCGACTCCCTGATGGTGGTGGCCGCCGGCGAGGTCCTCTTGACCAGCGACGCCGGAACGACGCGGCTGGTCCGCGCCGGGGACGTGATCGGTGATGTGGCCGTCGCGGTCGGCGGCGCCCACTCGGTCGCGATGAGCGTGCCGGACGAGGGCTCGGTGGTGTTGTTGGTGCTCGATCGCACCGATCTGGTGCGGATGCCGCTCCACGAGCCCGTGATCTACGCGCGCATCATGCAGAACCTGAGCCGCGCGCTGGCCACGCGCCTCGACGAGACGACCGACGCCCTCGGCGATCCCATGTGGCGCTACGGCACGCCCTACCGCCCCACGACGCGCCCGGTCGGCAGGCGGCGGCATCGGGATTCGACGATGGAGCTCGAGGGCAAGGACGTCGTAGACGCCACGCCGGAGAGCCTGGCCCCCCCGCCCCTCCCAGGGGGGCTGACCCCCGAGCTCTTCGAGCAGGGCGCGGATGAGGGCGAGGTGGGTGAGGCCGTGGTGGATACCCAGCCCTTGTACGAACTCGGAGAGGACGAGCGCGCCATCCTCGAGGCCGACACCCCCGAGTGAAGCTCTCGCGGGGCACGTCGATCCTCGTGGCGGCCCTGACGCTCGGCGTCGCAGGGTCTTGCGAGCGCAAGGAGATCCCGGCGCGCACGGGCAGCGCCTCGCGGGCCGGCGAGAAGGCTCCCAGCGAGGCGACTCGTCCGCCCAAGCAGCGCAAGGCCTCCCCCTCGGCGCTCCTCGAGGGCGGCCGAGAGGTGTTCCGCGACGACTTCGAGCGCCAAGCGCTCGGTGAGCGTTGGCGTGCGGATCACAAGAGCTGGCGGATCGTCGATGGGGCGGTGCAGTCGGGCGGCGCTGGGGACCCGGGGCAGCCCGACAACGAGGGCCTCTGGCTGCTCGAGACCCTGCCGCGGCGCGCTCGGGTCGAGTTCACCGCCTGGTCCGTCGAGGGCCCCGGCGCCGCTTATCCCGGCGATACGAAGGTGGAGCTCTTCGCCAACGAGGCTGCCCACGAGGCCGGCTAC
>CAZEHU010000199.1:0-6073 GCA_964511605.1 uncultured Myxococcales bacterium | reverse complement strand
CTCGTCGGGATCGTAGCCGGTGCGCTCGCAGAGGACCTCGAGGAGGACCTCGTACGGAGAGGCGGGAGGCACTGTCGCGAGCTCCGCTTCCGCGAAGGTCGGGGTCGACGGCGAGAGGTTGGCGTGTGGCATAGGAGCGGCCTCCGCCGCGGGAGTAGGCTCGAAGGGCGTGACCTCTGGCGTCGCCAGGGCGCGCGGGTCGAGGGCTGGCGCCGGGCCTCCGGTGGCCTCCTCGAGCACGATGTGCACGTTGGTGCCGCCGAAACCGAAGGCGCTCACGCCCGCGCGGCGGGGGGTGCCCTCCGGGGGCTCGGCCCAGGGGCCGGCGATGAGCTGCAGGTTCAGGCCGCCGGCCTCGAGGGGTAGGGCCGGGTTGGGCTGCTCGACGCCGAGGGTGGGCGGCAGCGTCCGGTGGTGCAGGGCCAGGGTCGTCTTGAGCAGGGCGGCGGCGCCCGCGGCGGCCTTCAGGTGGCCGATGTTGGACTTCACGCTGCCGAGGGACGCGCCCCAGCGGGCGCAGCCGAGGGCCTCGACCAGGGTGCCCACCTC
Source organism: uncultured Myxococcales bacterium (assembly GCA_964511605.1). Classification (GTDB taxonomy): domain Bacteria; phylum Myxococcota_A; class UBA9042; order PHBI01; family JACKFB01; genus CAZEHU01. The sequence goes on along the minus strand of CAZEHU010000199.1, from coordinate 5,524 downwards.
CACGGGATCGCCGACGGGGGTGCCGGTGCCGTGGGCCTCGAAGCACGTGATGGTGGCCGGATCCACTCGGGCGTCCTCCCAGGCGCGCACGAGGGCGCGGCGCTGTCCGGCCGGGTTCGGGGCGGTGATGCCCTTGCCGCGACCGTCGGAGGAGGCGCCGGAGCCCTTGATGATCGCGTAGGCCTTCCAGCCCCGGGCCTCGGCGAGGGTGCGCGGCACCACCAGGAGCATGGCGGCCCCCTCGCCCATGACGAAGCCGTTGGCGCTGGTATCGAAGGGGCGCGAGCCGTCCGGGGAGAGCGCGCCGATGCTGGAGAACTTGATGTAGGGCTCCGGGCCCATCAAGGCGTCGACACCCCCCACCAGGGCGGCGGAGCAGGCGCCGCTCCGGATGCCCTTGAGCGCCACGTCGAGGGCCGCCAGGCTAGAGGCGCAGGCGGCGTCGACGACCCAGCTCGGGCCTCCGAGATCGAAGGTCCCGGCGATGCGGCCCGCGATGCAGTTGGGCAGCTCCCCGGGCATCGTATCCTCGGTGATGGGCGCGGAGCGTGATCGCAGCTCCTCCTCGAAGCGGGCGCCGAGGCGGGCGCGGCGCGCGGCATCGGGCTCCAGCTCGGTCAGGGCCTCCTCGAGGAGGGCGCCGAGGCGCGGGGACTCCGCGCGGATGGTGGTCTCGATACGCTGCTCGCCCCCCTGGCTGTTGCCGACGATGACCGCGCAGCCGCCGCGATCGAAGGCGGGATCATCGAGCAGTCCGGCATCCTCGAGGGCCTGGCGGGCCGCCTCGAGGGCCATGAGCTGGGTGCGGTCGAGGCTCTCGAGCACCTTCGGGGGGATGCGGAAGGCGCGGCGATCGAAGGGCAGCTCCTTGACGAAGCCGCCGATCTTCGAGTAGGTGCGGTCCGGTGTGCCGCGGTCGGCGTCGTAGAAGAGCGAAGCGGGCCAGCGTGCCTCAGGCACCTCGTCGATGGCGCAGTGGCCCTCGAGCAGGTTGGCCCAGAAGCGCTCCACGCTGGGAGCGTCCGGCAGGATAGCGCCGAGGCCCACGATGGCCAGGTCGCGCTCCACGGCGGTGGGGGCCGGCGCTGGCGCCGGGGAGGCGGGGGTTGTCGCCAGCGGCTGCGAGGCGGGGGCCGCGGAGCCGATGGCGGGCGTGCCCAGGGCGGGACCCTTCGTCTGGAGGGCGCGCTCCTCGCGCGCGCGCTGTCCCCCGGGTCCCACGAGCTGTCCGGCGGTGGCGCCGGGGCTCCAGAGCTCGAGCCCGGAGCCCTCGATGGCCGCGCGGACCTGGGCACATCGGGCCTCGTCGCCGTCGAGGCGAACGGGCACGCCCAGCTCGAGGGCGAGGGCGAGGTGGTCGGCCAGGTGGGGGTTCTGCTCCACCGCGGTGAGGGCGAGGCCGCAGGGGCGGGCGCCGCAGGCTGCGACCGTAGCCTGCGCGACCGACCGCGCGAGGGCGAGGGGACGATTGGCGAGGTCCACCCACGGGATCCAGCCGGCCGCGGCCGCGCGGGCGAGCAGCGCTGGATCGTCCGCGCTGAGCGGGCTGGGCGCGAGGAACATGGACGGGCGCGCCGCCATCGGGGTGATGTGCGTGGTCATGGGCCGAGCTCCCGGGTCGAACTCGTGGAGTCCGGCGCCTTTTCGAGGCCACGTCCACCCCTGTCAAGGGCATGGACGACAATGAGCGCTCATTCACTGGGGCCTTCTCGGGGGTGCCACCGCCGTGCGCGCTCGGTGCTTGGGCGCGGCACCGCCACTGAGCGGCGGTTCATCGGAGATTTCGCGCAATTACGTTCTCTCGCGACCGAGCGCTCGTTCGGCGGGCCTCCGTGATCAGGGAGGATCGCGGCCATGGCGCTGGGGGGAGTGACCGAGGTTCCGGTGGGGTGAGATCCGTGCCATCCTGCGGGCGATGCCCGAGTCCGCGGACAAGCCCGGGTCGAGCTCGGCCCCGGGGGGCCGAGGAGCCCGTGATCCGCACGCTCCTCTCCGAGAGGACGTGCGGGCCCTCGGGGCGATGCTCGGGGAGACGGTCCGCGAGGTGAGCGGCCAGGCCGCGTTCGAGACCGTGGAGCGGGTCCGCCGCTTGGCCAAGGAAGCGCGCGGCGGCTCGGTTCAGGCCTCCGAGGCCCTGCACGCCGAGCTCTCCACCCTGGACGTGGACGAGTCCGTGGTCATCGGGCGGGCCTTCGCGCAATTCCTGACCCTGGCGAACATCGCGGAGCAGCACCACCGCATCCGCCGCCGCCGGGACTACCAGCGAGCGGACGGCGAGGCCCCGCAGCGGGGCTCCCTGGAGGACGCCTTTCGGCGCCTCATGGACGCCGGGGTGGAGCCGGAGGCCCTTCGCGAGCTGATCTGCACCCTCGAGATCGAGCTGGTGCTCACCGCCCACCCGACCCAGGTCCACCGCCGCACGATCCTCCACAAACATACCCGCATCGCCGAGCTCCTCGATGAGGAGGATCACCCCGACCTCGTCCCCTGGGAGCAGCGCAAGGTCGTCGAGGACCTGAGGCGCGAGGTCGCCAGCATCTGGTTCACCGACGAGCTCCTGCGCCGCCGCCCCACCCCGGTCGAGGAGGCCAACGGGGGCCTGCTCGTCTTCGAGCAGACCCTGTGGGAGACGATCCCCCGCTTCGGGCGGGCCCTCAGCAGCGCGCTTCGACGCCACACGGGCGAGGGCCTGCCCCTGGACCTCTTCCCGGTCCGCTTCGGCTCCTGGATGGGGGGCGATCGGGACGGCAACCCCAACGTCACGCCGAGGGTGACCCGACGTGCGCTCGCCCTGGCCCGCTGGATGGCAGCGGACCTCTACTGGACCGAGCTCGACGCGCTCCGGAGCGAGCTCAGCTTCGAGGCCTGCTCCGACGCCCTGCGGGAGCGGGTCGGACCGGGACCGGAGCCCTACCGAGAGCTCCTCGGGGAGGTACGTGCGCGCATGGCGGCGACCCGCGCCTACGCGGAGGCTGTCGTCCACCAGGAGCCCCCACCCGCCGACCTCGACGCCGAGCCCTACGAGAGTGCGGACGAGCTGCGGGAGCCGCTGATGCTCGTCCATCGCTCCTTGAGCGAGGTGGGCGCGACCCACGTGGCGCGCGGGCGCCTCGAGGATCTGCTCCGCCGCCTCGCCTGCTTCGGCCTGACCCTGGTGCGCCTGGACGTCCGCCAGGAGTCGGGGCGGCACGAGGACGCCATCGCAGCGATCTTCGAGGCGGTCGGCCTCGGCGACTATGGGGCGATGCCCGAGGCCGAGAGGCAGGAGAACCTCGTCCGGGAGCTGGCCTCGCGGCGCCCCCTCATCCCGCTGGACCTCGAGTGCAGCGAGGAGGTCCAGGACGTCCTCGACACCGCGAGGGTGCTCGCGGAGGTGCCGGCGGATGGCCTCGGCGCCTGGGTGATCAGCATGGCGGGCACACCCTCGGACGTGCTGGCAGTGGAGCTCCTCCAGAAGGAGGCCGGCGTTCGGCGGCCCCTCCGGGTGGTGCCCCTGTTCGAGACCCTCGACGACCTCGAGGCCGCGGGCGTCGTGGTGGCCGCCCTCCTCGATGTACCCGGATATCGCGAGCACATCGGGCATCGCCTCGAGGTGATGGTCGGCTACTCGGACTCCGCCAAGGATGCCGGCCTGATGCAGGCGGCCTGGGCCCTGTACCAGGCGCAGGAGGCGATGCTCCAGGAGGCCCGCTCGCGCGGGGTGAAGCTGGTGATCTTCCATGGCCGCGGTGGGACCGTGGGCCGCGGAGGGGGCCCGAGCCACAAGGCGATCGGGGCGCTCCCGCCCGGCACCCTCGACGGCGCGATGCGGCTGACCGAGCAAGGGGAGGTCATCCAGGCCAAGTACGGCCTGCACGGCATCGCGATGCGGAACCTGGAGCTCTACGTGACCGCCCTGGCCGAAGGGACGCTGCGGCCGCCCGTCGAGCCGAAGCCCGAGTGGCGAGCCCTCATGGACCGGCTCGCTGAGCGCGCCAAGGACGCATTCCGCGGAGTGGTCCGGGGCGACGAGCGCTTCGTGCCCTACTTCCGCGCGGTGACCCCGGAGCCCGAGCTCGGGGGCCTGAACATTGGCTCCCGTCCCGCGCGACGGCGGAAGGGCGGCGGCGTGGAGAGCCTGCGAGCGATCCCGTGGGTCTTTGCCTGGATGCAGACCCGCCTCCTGTTGCCGGGCTGGCTGGGCATCGGCGAGGCCCTCCGCGCCGCCCTCGACGATGCCGAGGAGCGAGCGCTCGTCTGTGAGATGGCGAGGGAGTGGCCCTTCTTCGCCACCTTCCTGAGCATGGTGGAGATGGTGCTCGCCAAGGCCGAGCCGGAGATCCACGCCCACTACGAGCGTGTGCTCTGCCCGCAGGAGCTCGCCGGCCTGGGCGCGGAGCTGCAGGAGCGCTTCGACGGCACCCTCGCCGTGGTGCTCGAGGTGCTCGGCCAGGACCGCCCCCTAGAGCACCACCGGGTGCTCCGTCGCTCGATCGACGTGCGCAATCCCTACGTGGACCCGATCAACGTCCTGCAGGCCGAGGTGCTCTGTCGCCTGCGGAGCTGCGAGAGCGCCGAGGAGCGCGCGCGCCTCCGGGAGGCCCTCGAGGTGACCATCAACGGAGTCGCCAGCGGAATGAGGAATACCGGGTGAGCCAGCCTCGGCTCAGCCTCTGCATGATCGTCCGCGACGAGGCGGAGATGCTGCCCGGCCTCCTGGCGGCGGTCGAGGGGCTGGCGGACGAGCTGGTGGTCGTGGATACCGGCTCCGAGGACGAGACCGTAGCCCTCCTCGAGGCCGCGGGCGCGCGGTTGCTCCACCGCCCGTGGGACGACGACTTCGCGGCTGCACGGAACCACGGCCTCGAGGCGGCGCGAGGCGACTGGATCCTCTTCCTGGACGCCGACGAGCGGCCGGGGCCTGGCTTCGCCGAGGCCGTGCGACGCCTCCTGGCGGACGAGCAGGCAGGCGCCGCCACGGTGGTGATGCGCAACCAGCTCCCCCACGGACAGCATCGAGAGGCGCGCCTGCTGCGGCTCTTCCGGGCCGATCCGGAGGTGCGCTTCCGCCACCGCATCCACGAGGACGTCGGCGAGGACGTGGCACGACTCCTCGAGCGTACGGAGCGGAGGCTGGTCCGCCTCGACGCGCCGGAGGGCGTCGTCGAGCACCTCGGCTACCTCCGCGAGCATGCCCAGGACAAGGACAAGCGCACCCGCGACCTGCGCATCCTGGGCCGCGCGCTCGAGGAGGCGCCGGGGGACCTCTACCTGCACTTCAAGCGCCTGGAGCTCTGCCGCTTCTGGGGCGAAGCTAGGCTGGCTGAGGAGGCCGCGCGAGAGACGCGCGCGGCGCTCGGGGCGGCCCCGGACCTCGCCCTCGCGGGCCGCGCCTGGGGCGGGGAGCTCTTGGCGCTCGTGGCGCGTGGACTCCACGCCGAGGCCCCGGCCGAGGCGGCCCGCTGGATGGCCGATCACGCAGCGCGCTGCTTGCCCTCCGCCGCCTTCTACCTGTCGCGGGCGGAGCTCCGGGAGGCCGCCGGAG
>CAZEHU010000198.1:832-6080 GCA_964511605.1 uncultured Myxococcales bacterium | reverse complement strand
CCCACGGCGAGGCGGTGGCCCTCGGCATGGTGCTCGCCGCCAGGCTCTCCGAACGACTGGACCTCGCCCCTAAGGGGCTCGAGCGCAAGGTGCGCTCTGTCCTGGGGGCCCTCGGGCTCCCTCGGGATCCCGAGGCGGACGGCCTGCCCTCCCTCCCCACGCTCCTCGAGCTGGCGAGGAGCGACAAGAAGGCTGTCGGCGAGACGGTGGCTTTCGTTCTCCTCCCCGAGATCGGCACCGCAGAGGTCTGGACCTTGACCTTCGACTCCATTCGAGGCGCTCTTGATGAGCCCTCTCCCGACCCGGGAGGTCCCTGATGACCCATCCGAACCCCAAGAACCCCATGGGCGCGCCTCGCGTGACTCCCGCGAGCTCGCCTCACGGGAATCCCGCGCGCGCGCGTCTCGGTGCCCTGGCGGCCTCGCTGGGGGCGCTGGCGCTCCTGGCCGGTAGCGGCTGCGTGGGCGAGACGCCCGGCGATCACTGGGTCCAGCTCGTCGGCAACGTCATCCCGGACGACTCGTGCACGGTGAAGACGGCGGGCGGCGGCCAGCAGGTCTTCCTGCACGACGGGCGGCTCGATCTCGCGGTGACCAACAACTACCGCGTGTTCATGATGATGAACAACACCTTCGAGCAGTTCGAGAGCCTCACAGGGTTCCAGCCGGAGGACCTCCGGCTCGATCCGTCCACGCTCCTGGTCAAGGGGCTCGAGGTGACGCTTCACTTCCCGGCGGCCATCGGCACCGAGGAGGCGCAGATCGTTCCTTTCCACCAGGAAGCAGGGACGCCGGCGGCTGTGACGGATTCCATCACCTACAAGGTCCACGACGGCACCACGATCGGCCCGGGAGAGGCCGGCATCGTGATCGTCGACGTCATCCCGGCCCACGTCGGACAAGCGCTGCGTGCCATTCCGCTGCTGCTCGAGTCGACCGCGCTCTTCGTCATGGACCTCAAGGCTTTTGGTGAGACCGCGGCTGGCGTGGAGTTCAAGTCCGCCGCCTTCCGCTACCCGATCAAGGTCTGCAACTCCTGCATGGTCGCCCACTTCTTCCCGGACGCCGTCGCTGCCAACCCATTCAACCAGCCCGACGACCAGAACAACCTCACGGAGGAGGATCTGGTGGCATCTGAGCAGCCCGTCTGCAATCCCGGCAACGACTTCATCTTGACCAACGCGTGGTGTGGAGCGTTCACGGAGGGCGGGACGTGCGAACGACAACGCTGCCTCGGAGAGCTCGATGGAGGCAACGAGGGAACGGGCGCCAATGGCGGGCTCACATGCCTCGAGGACAGCGTCTTCATCGCCAACGACAACCTCGGCTTCTAGCGACTCCTCGTGTCCATCCGCACCGCCACCCTCGCCGACGTCTACGCCCAGCAAGGCCACCTGGACGAGGCCCTCGCTATCTACGAGAGCCTCCTCGCCGAGCGGCCGGACGACGAAGAGCTGAGGGCGCGGCGCGACGGCCTGCTCCTCCTCCTCGACGCCGAGGAGGTGGCCGCGCGCCTCGAGGCCCGGGTGGATCGGCTGCGGGAGCTCCTCCGCCGCATCCGCGGTCGCCGCCACGACAGGGCCAGTGCCGCTTGAGGGAGGGGCGCCTGCGCATCTCGGTCCTCCACGGTCCGAACCTGGACCGCCTCGGCACCCGGGAGCCGGAGATCTACGGGGAGGAGACCCTCACCGACATCGACTCCGCCCTCGTCGAGCTGGCGGTGGAGCTCGGCGCCGTCGACCTCGACATCGAGCAGCACGCCGGGGAGGGGGCCTACCTCGCCGCTATCCATCGGGCCGCCGACGAGGGCGCTGACGGCCTCCTGCTCAATCCGGCCGGCTATACCCACACCTCGGTCGCGATCCGCGACGCCGTGCTCGGGGTCGGGCTGCCCGCCGTCGAGGTGCACCTGTCGAATCCAGACGCGCGGGAGGCGTTTCGCCGCCACAGCTACCTCGCGGACGTGGTCCACGGGCGCGTCGCGGGCTTCGGCAAAGCCAGCTACCTGCTCGCTCTTCGGGGCCTCGTCGCCCACCTCCGGGCGGGCGCCTGAGGGCCGCTCGGGGCTGCTGGCCACTGTACCCTGCTGCTGCTAGGCTTCGCTCCGGATGTCGAAGGACAAGCTCCTGGCCAGCGCCCAGCGCTACTCGCGCAAGGGGCAGTACAAGAAAGCGATCCAGGAGTATCGGAAGGTCCTGGAGCGCCATCCGGGGGACGTGCGCGCGCGGCTCAACCTGGCCAACCTCTACTATCGGCAGGGCGAGACGGACCCGGCGGTCCAGACCTTCCTGGCGGTAGCCTCCATCTACGAGGACGGCGGCTTCACCCTGAAGGCCATCGCGGTCTACAAGCAGGTCCTCAAGCTGGTCCCGGATCGGGACGACCTCTACGTCGCCCTGGCGGTCAACTACCAGCAGCACGGCCTCCTCAACGAGGCGGCCAATCAGTACCGCGAGGCGCTCAAGCTGCTGGACGTCCAAGGGGACGATCTCGGCAAGCTGCACGTCATTCGGCAGATCCTGGACCTCGACCCCGACAATGTGCCCGATCGCCTGCGCCTCGCCGAGGCGTTCAGCGCCCACGGGCAGATCACCGACGCGGTCCGCGAGTTCCGCAAGGTGGCGCAGACCCTCGAGAAGCTCGGCTATGGCGAGGACTACCAGCGCACCGCGGAGCGCCTGCTCTACCACCAAGCCGACGACGCGGCGATGGCCCGCAAGCTGGCGTCGAGCTACCTGGCCGCGGGCCAACCGCAGCGGGCCCTGCCGAAGCTGAAGATCGCGTTCCGCGCTTCGCCACGGGACCTCGAGGTGCTCGGCTGCCTCGCCGACGTCTTCAACCAGCTCGGCCAGATCCACAAGGCGGTCACCGTCCTCAAGGAGATGGCGCGGCTCTACGATCAGGCCGGCCTCGATCGGGAGCGGGACGACTGCTTCAGCGAGATCCTGGTCCTCAACCCCGACGACACAGAGGCCCGCAAGGCTATCGGCAGCCACCTGCCCACGGGCGACGAGGGGCAGACCATCGAGTTCGATCCCGCCGCCGCGGTGCCCGAGCGCCCGTCCGAGCCCGAGGAGCCCCTGCCCCCAGCGCCCCCGGACCTCGCGGCCCAGGACGAGCGGCCGGTCGATCCCTTCGAGGCGACCGGCGCCATGCCGGCGATCACCGACGAGCAGCTCCGGCCCCCAGTGCCCCCGCCCGCGGAGGCTGAGGAGGCGGAGCGTGTCATCGAGGAGATGATCCGAGATGCGATCGGCGACTCCGCGCCGGAGCTGCCGCCGCCTCGCACCTCGCGGACACCCTCGGCGGCGGCCCGGGACCTGGAGGCCCTCTACAGCGCCGCCCTCGGTGAGGAGGGTGCCGAGCCGCCCTCGCAAGACGCCGTGGCGCCCGCGGAGCACCTCGAGAACTTCGAGTTCGAGCTGGAGGACGACTTCGACGAAGGGCTCGACGACGAGCTCCGCGACCTCGACGGAGACGAGGTGGGCTTCGGCCGCGGCGAGCTCGCCGACGTCACCATCGCGGACCAGGCCTTCATCCCCAGGGACGTGCTGGCCTCGGTCCAGGGAGGCCTCGACCTGGTGATCCCAGGGGGCGGTCCCGCTGCCCGCGAGCCCTCGGCCCCCGGGGTCGAAGCGGACGCCGGGAGCGAGGAGCCTCCGGAGACCTTCGGGCCCGGCGAGGAGCTCTTCGCCGAGGAGCTCCAGGAGCTCGACTTCTACATGACCAATGGCCTCCATGGGGAGGCCGCGCTGCTCCTGAGCGAGCTCGAGGAGCGCTACCCCGATCACCCCTACCTGAAGCGCCGCCGAGCCAGCCTCGATAGCGCCTGAGCCAGAGGAGAGACGATGTCCGACAGTGCACAAGCCGTCCACGCCGAGGAGCAGGAGCTCTTCGAGCGTGAGCAAGGGACCGCGGAGATGGAGGGGGAGATGCACCAGCAGGAGGAGGGGCTCCTCGAGATGGAGTCCTCCTTCTCCAAGCGCACCCGCGCTCTGAGCAACCTGGTGAGCTACGTCGCCGAGCAGGAGAGGAACCTCGTCTCCCGCGCGGAGGCGATCGGGCCCAAGGCGCGAGAGCTCGTCGAGGGCATCATCCACGAAGAGGACGACATGGAGTCCGCCTTGGACTTCGGCATGGTCGAGATGCGCCAGGTGATGGCGGAGCGTCGCGCGGAGCTCCTCGATGTGCGCATGGCCCTCGTCGAGGATCGGGAGGGACTGTACGGCGAGCGCCTCGAGCTCATCGAGCAAGCGGAGGAGCGCATCGCCGGCATGGAGGAGGCCTTGATGGGCCGCGAGATGGAGATCTCCAAGGCGCTCCGCATGCTCATCACCCAGGCCTCGGAGTTCGAAGGCCCGGCCGACGACGATGGCGGGGGTGATGACGACGGAGATGCCGACCCAGCGTCGTCCTCGGCTGCTGAGGAGAGCGACGACGCAACGACCAACGACAGCGTGGCGGCGGCCGATGCCGACGAGGGAGATGGGGCCGAGCGGCGGCGCGAGAGCATGGCCGCGGGTCGCGAGCCGATGACGATCATCGGCGGGACCTCCGCGGCTCGCCCCTCGAAGAAGGGCTCGAAGAAGCCCGGCAAGCGGGCCGAGGCCGCACCGGAGGCCGAGGAGGCGCCGGAGGCCGAGGAGGCTCCCGAGGCCGAGGAGGCTCCCGAGGCCGAGGAGGCTCCCGAGGCCGAGGAGGCCAGGGAGGCCGAGGAGGCCAGGGAGGCCGAGGAGGCTCCGAACGCGGAGTCCAAGAAGACGAAGAAGTCGAAGAAGTCGAAGAAGGCCCCGGCCCCTTCACCGGTGGACGACACCGCGCGCCCGCGCCGGCGGGCTCGGAACCCGGGCTATACGACCCAGGTGCGCTTCAACCTCGAGGCGCGCATGGATACGGACGAGGGTCACCGCTTCTTCCGCTACGAGGACGACAGCGGAGCCGACCTGCCGGGTCTGTTCATCTCGACCCACAACCTCCTCAAGGAGGATCGGGAGGTGGAGGTGGAGATCGGCCTGGGCTCGTCGGGGACCGTGAAGGCCAAAGGAATCGTGGCCTGGAGGCTCAAGCCGGGGGATGACGACGCGCCTCCCGGCATGGGCATCGAGCTGACCTGGGTCGAGGAGGGCGGCGACGTGCCTATCCAGGCCTGGCTCGAGAGCCACCCGGCGGAGGTGCTGTGATGCGGAGTGGGATCGACCCCGTGAACGTGGGACTGCTGGAGCGGGCAGAGAGGCTGCCCGAGTCGGAGG
>CAZEHU010000198.1:0-822 GCA_964511605.1 uncultured Myxococcales bacterium | reverse complement strand
TACGCGGAGGGCCTGGAGCGCGAAGCCGCCGGCTACCCCGCAGAGCCCGAGCCCGAGCCGGAGCCCGAGCCGGCCGAGGAGGCCAAAGCGGCGGCGGCCGACGAGCCGGAGCCGGAGGCCGAGGCGTCCCTGGAGGCCCCGACCCTCGATGAGCTGGCGGCCGCTCGGCCGGCGCCGGACGACGAGCCCTCGGCCGAGGATGCGATGGATGCCGCTGGCCTGTCCGACGAGGAGCGCGACCTCCTCGAGGCGCCCTCCGAGGACGAGGGGGTGGGCCCGGTCACGCAGGACCTGCTGAGCGGATGGGCCTCCCAGGGCGAGGAGAGCTCCATAGCCGAGGAGGCTACTGCGATCGGCAATGTGGCGATGGACTTGGACGCCCTCGAGCGCCAGATCGCGGAGGCCCAGGATGCCGTCGAGGCCGGCGAGGAGGCCACGGCGTTCCGCCCGGCGATGGGCGAGGAGGGGTTCGCCGAGGAGGCCACCGCGATCGGCCACGCCGCCATGGAGATGGACGACATCGCGGATCAGGTGGCCCAGGTCACCGAGGAGCTCGAGGCCGCCACCGAGCCGACCGCCTTCGCCGGCGCGATGCAGGACGAGGGAGACGGTGGACAGGACGACGGACAAGCCGACGAGGAGACCCAGCTCTCGATGCCGGCGCTGACCCACGACACCGCGACGCCGCTGCATCTGACCGCCGCCCGGGATCCTCAGGAGGACTCGACGCTGGTGGACATGGGGGCCGCGCCGGACACGGAGGCCACGACGAACGTGGCCGATGCGCCCGCGGCCGAGGAGCCCGCCGACCTCCATGACGAC
>CAZEHU010000197.1:0-6093 GCA_964511605.1 uncultured Myxococcales bacterium | reverse complement strand
GATCTCCTGGTCTGCGTCTACTGCGGCTTCTGCGAGGAGGCTTGTCCGTGCGATGCGATCCGCATGGACTCCGGCCAGCACCCGCTGCCGAGCTATAGCCGGGACAAGCAGCGCATCCGCAAGGTGCAGCTCCTCGACGCGGGGAGCCTCTCGATCGCCCGCCAGGGCGGCGAGAACAAGTAGCCCCGCTGTCCACGCGCTACCGGCTCTACGCGACCGTCACGCCCGGACTCGAAGCGCTGGCCGCGGCGGAGCTGCGAGAGGTGCTGGAGGAGGGCACACCGAAGCTGAAGAGCCTGCGGGGTGGCCTGGAGCTGATGGCGAGCCCGGAGCAGCTCTTCGGTCTCGCCCTGCACGCCCGCCTGCTCGAGGGGCTGCGCGTCCGCATCGGGCGCTTCGAGGCCCGCTCCTTCCGGGAGCTCGAGGCCGCGCTGGCGCGCATCACCTGGCGTACCTGGGTGGGCGCCGAGCAGCCGGTCCGCGCCAGGGTGACCTGCAAGAAGTCGAAGCTGATGCACTCGGACGCGGTAGGGGAGCGGGTGATCCGCGCGGCCTCGTCGATCGCTCAGGGTCCGCGGCCGGACGAGGACGTGGCGGCCATCGTGCACCTGCGGATCGTCAAGGATCGCGTGACGGTGAGCCTCGAGGCCGGGGGCCTGCCGCTCCACAAGCGAGGCTGGAAGACCCAGGTGGGCGAGGCCCCCTTGCGAGAGACCCACGCGGCGGCGATCGTGCGCCTCGCGGAGCTGGCGCCCGATCAGCCGGTCTGGGATCCCTTCTGTGGCAGCGGGACCATCGTGCTCGAGGCCCGCCGGGCGCCACCCCGCCGGAGCTGGTCCTTCGAGCGCTGGCCGGTGCACGACGCGGAGGCCTTCGCCGCTGTGCCGAGGAGCGAAGCGGATCCTCGCCGTGTGTTGGGTTCAGACCAGGACGAGGGCGCCGTCGCGCGTGCCCGCTACAACGCGCGGGCGGCCGGCGTCGAGGTGGAGCTCGAGGCGAGCGACTTCGACGCCATCGCGGGCTCCGTGGCGCCCGGATCGGCCGTGCTGACCAACGTCCCGTGGGGGCAGCGACTGCCGGGCGGGGCGAGCCTCGAGCGGACCTGGCGCCGCTTCGGCGACGGCCTGGCGTCGCGGCCGGACCTGGACCCGGTCGTGGTGCTGGCGCCGCCCCACCGCTTCGCGCGGGCCACCGGATTGCCCTGGGACGTGCTGGCGGAGCTCAGGGCCGGCGGCACGCCGGTGCAGATCCTCAGGCTGCGCCGAGGCGCGGCCGGAAGCTGAGCAGGAAGGCCGGTAGGCTCCTCAAGTCGAAGCGGAGGGTCGCGCTCCCCAGCATCTCGCCGCGCCGATAGACCTTGCCGCGAAGGGTGGTCATGGAGCCGATGGGATCGAGGCCGCGGAGGTCCTTGTCGCCGTAGAAGCGGGTAGGGCGATCGTCGTTGTCGCGCCAGTACAGCTCGTAGACCAGCTTGCGGCCGCGCCAGGGATCGAGGTCGAGGGTGCCGCGGCAGGGGCGGCGGGTGGAGCCCGTGAGCTCCACGTGGCCCTCGAGGTGGAGGGGCCCTCCAGTGGCCATGTACCAGGCGTACGGCGTTCGCGCGCGGACGGTGAACTCGAAGGGGGAGGAGGCCGCGCCGTCCCCGGGCTGGAGGCTGCCCGCCATGCGCTCCTGGAAGCTGAGTCCGATCATGTTGGCTCCTCGCTGTCCTCGGGGGGACCGACGCTCTGAACCTCCCAAGCGCTGCCCTGGTACTCCCGGGGCCAGGAGGCGGGCGCGGCCCGCACGTGGACCCGCAGGGTATCACCCTCGAGCTCGACCTCGAGGCGCTCGAGCCGGCGGCCGACCACCGGGCCTATGAAGCACTCGCCGCTCTCGGGCAGGAACATGGCTCCGTGGACGTGGCACATCAGGAACTCGCCGGTCTCGTCCTTCACGTCGCCGCCGGCGAGGTCGAGCGAGTAGGTGACGTGGGGACAGCGGTTCACGTAGGCGTGCAGTCGGCCCTCGTGCCGGAGGACGAGCCCCCCGAGGCGCTCGCCCTCCCGCTCGACCGAGAAGTGGCGGGTGCCGCCCTCCTCGAGGTCGGAGACGTCCAGAACGAGGGTGTGCAGGATAGGCTCGTGGGCCATGGCGCCGCTACCTGATCGCGTGATCTCTCGAGGCCGACTAGAGGTCGAACCCCTGGGCCTCGATCCAGCGCTCGGCATCGATGGCGGCGGCGCAGCCGGTGCCGGCGGCGGTGACCGCTTGGCGGTAGACCGTGTCCGCGACGTCGCCGCACGCGAAGACCCCGTCGACGTTGGTGGTCGTGTAGCCGGTGAGCTCGATGTAGCCGCTCTCGTCGAGATCGATCTGGCCCTCGAGGAAGCCGGTATTGGGGGTGTGGCCGATCGCGAGGAAGATGCCGCCGCAGGCTACGTCCATGCGCTCGCCCGTGCGCGTATCCTCGAGGGTGGCGCCGTGGATCGCGCCGGAGTCGTCGCCCAGGTACGCGACGATCTTCTTGTTCAGCATCCAGTGGATCTTGTCGTGGGCGCGGGCTCTGGCCTCCATGATCTTGGAGGCGCGGAACTCCTCGCGGCGGTGGACCACCGTGACCTTGGAGGCGAAGCGGGTCAGGAAGATCGCCTCCTCCATCGCCGAGTCGCCGGCGCCGACGATGAGCAGCTCCTTGTCCTTGAAGAAGAAGCCGTCGCAGGTGGCGCAGGCGCTGAGACCGCGGCCCTTGTAGGTCTCTTCGCCCTCGATGCCGAGCCAGCGAGCCGAGGCGCCGGTCGCGAGGATCAGCGTATGGGTCTTGTGGACCTCCTTGCCCACGGTCACCGTGAAGGGCCGCTGGCTGAGGTCGACCGAGTCCACGTAGGCGTACTCGTTGCGGCTGCCGAAGCGCTGGGCCTGCTTGCGCCAGATCTCCATCAGCTCCGGGCCCTCGATGCCCTCGGGGAAGCCGGGGTAGTTCTCCACCTCGGTGGTGATCGTGAGCTGGCCGCCGGGCTGCAGACCCTCGAAGACGAGGGGCTCCAGGTTGGCGCGCGCCGCGTAGATCGCGGCGGTCAGGCCCGCGGGGCCGGAGCCGATGATGATGACGTTCTCGACGTGCTCGCCGCGCGCGGGATGCTCCATCGGGGGGCCTCCAGGCAGGGGGGGGTCTCCATAGCCACGAGGACGCGGCGAAGCAAGGCCCCAAGCCGCCCCTACGGAGCGCTCGCCCCGTGAGGATCCTCGGAGTCTCCCCCGACCAGGGGCCCCCAGAGTGCTCGGGCGAGCTGGGCGGAGCGCTCGGGATCAGCCACCACGGGACCGACGAGGTGCACGGCCAGGCGCTGTCCGTCGTAGGTGAGGCCCGCGAAGCTGCCTGGGGCCGCGGCCCTCACGGCCCCGAGGGCGGCGATCATCGCCTCGTCGACGATGCCCATCGCGCGCACCTCGTCGGAGGCCTCGGCGCGGAGATCGGCGCCCAGGGCTTCCGCGAGGTGGGGCGCCGGGTCGACGGGAGGTCCACCGACCGGGAGGCCGTCGGGATCCAGGCTCGGTCGCGGGCCCGCGGCAGGCCAGATGCGGAGCGCGGTGGGCATGTCTCCGATCGGCGTGGCCACGGCGACGCTGAGGGCACTGTCCGTGCGGCCCATGCGTGCCTCGATGGGCTGGGAGCCGTGGAAGACGTGCACGAGCTCCCGCTCCCTATCCCAACGGGCGCCGGGCAGCTCGAGCCAGGTCGCCCTCAGGCCCCGTAGGAGCTGCTTGTCGCGGCTGCGATGCTCCCAGGTCCGCCACGCCGCCCACACGACCGCGAGGCCCGCGATGCCGAGCCCCCAAGGCAGCGCCCGTGGGCCCAACATGGCCGCGGCGAGCACACCGCCGAGCACCACGCCGCTGAGGACGCGGCGATCGAAAGGGGCGTCCTCCGCCCAGCGCCCCTTGGCGGTGGTCAAGATCCGATACCGTCCATCACGGCTCGAAGGGTACGACGAGATCGACGAAGCCCGCCTCACCGGTCACCCCTTTGGTCAGGAGCTTGGGCGGCTTGATGACCGCTTGTGGATCGGCATCGACCTGCGGCACGAGGAGCTCGACGGTGACGTCCTCGAGGAAGTTGCCGTCTGGATCCGCCACGGTGATGTGGGCCAGATCCGGCGGGCGCAGGCCGAAGTGCCTCGTCTGATCCTGCTCGATCAGGAGACCGCCGAGCACGTCTGCCGGTGCGCCGGTCGAGGCCTCGGGGCGGATCTGGATGTCGTAGGTGCCCGGGTCGACGGCCAGGAGGTAGCTCCCGTCCGCCTCCAGGGGGGCCTTGAAGGGCGGCGGCGCGACGGTCAGCCCGGCGCTCTCGTCGGGCCGGCGGATGGCGGTCACGGTGCCTGCAGTGACCGCCTGTTGCTCGCTCGTCTTGACCGTGCCGCTGAGGACCGGGCGCTCCTCGAGCGTCACGACGACCTCCAGGGCCGCTGCGGTCAGGTCCTGGGCCACGACACGGCTGGCCCAGGGCTCCGTCGGAGGGACAGAGACGCGTACCTGCCATGAGCCGGCGAGCGCGGTGAACGTCGCGCTGCCCTCTGCATCGGTGAGAGCTGTGCGCACCATGATCCCCTCGTCCAGCGTGCCAAGCAGCGCGAGGGGCACAGAGGGCAACGCCGCGCCCGAGGGCGAGAGCACCTGGACCTTGGCCTCGAAGCTCGCGCCACTGGCCGGCTGGGGCACATGGAGTGCCACGCTCGGGGGTGGCTCGTCTCCCTCTCGCCCGGTGATCTCCAGGGGCTCCGACTCCCAGTCGGGGAAGACCGGTCCCTCGGCGGGGGCTGCGACCCGGACGCGGACCAGGGAGGTCGTCGGCGGCAGCCAGCGCTCGAAGAAGCCGTTGTCCTGCGTCTCCACGGGCGGAAGCGAGGTGCCATCCTCGAGGATGACCGTCACCCTCGCGCCTGCGACCTCTTCGATGTCCCCGAGGCGCACGAAGCCATGCAGGAGCTCGTAGTCCTTCTCCGCCGGCAGCAGGATGGTGACCTCTGAGCTGACGACCTGGTCCTCGGATAGCTCGAAGGCGTAAGGGGGCACCAGGGGGTCGGCCGGCCTGAACACCACGCCATACGACCTGCCGGGGAGCAGGCGCAGCTCATAGCCGTGATCGTCCTCGTCGAGGGAGTCCGCGCTCGTCGCCTGGAAGCGGAGCGAGAGGCCGGAGATGTCACCCTCGGTCGAGGCCTCCAGGACTCCGGGCACGGAGTCCACGAGCGGATTGCCGATGAACTTGACCGCTCCGGAGAGCACGGCCGGCTCGACGAGCGTGACGAGCAGGGCCGGTCCCTGGGACATAGGGATGGTCGGGATCTGCTGCTCCACGAGTCCCAGCGAGGCCGGCGGCAGGACACGCGCGGCGAGCATGAGGGAGCTGTCGCCGTCCACTCGACAGAACTCGAGGTCGCAGATCTCTGAGCCGCCGCAGTGCTCGTCCTTGGAGCAGACCTTGGCTTCCTCTTCGGAGGGGACCTCGAGCGCTTCGCACGCCGAGAGCGCGGCCATCAGCGTGAGAGCCGATGCGACGCGGGCGAGGGGTTGACGCGTCAAGGACATGCAACCCCGGGGCACGAGGGCGTGTGTGCGCACATCGCGGCTGTCGTCAGGCAGCAGTCCGCAAAGTCGCCGGTCACCGCCACGGTCCAGTCCACCTTGTGCAGGGGGCACTCGGGACCGAGCCCCTGGAGATCCGCGAGGCTCTTGGGCGGGGTGCTCGGCGAGCAGTCCGTGATCCAGGCCTCTACCCGATACAGGGACTCATCGATGTGCTGGCGGCAGAAGTCTGCCTCGAAGTCGAAGGTGAAGCTCTCGACGGGGGCGCTGGGCGGATCGCTCGAGTGATCAGGGTCGACGAACCAGGCGACGAAGATCGCGTCACCTTCCGGGTCCTCGAGCCCGGCCTGGGTCTCGAAGGTCTCGGGGAGGTAGTCGCAGCACTTACGCTCATGGGGAATCGAGCCGCCCTTCTCGAGGGGGACCATGAGCAGCTCGTCCACGATCGGCGGCTGGTTCAGCTCTGGATCGACCTCGTACTCGGGGGGCAGGCAGGCGCACATCACGATCGCAGGGGCAAGCAAC